>CAZIDA010000224.1:1240-6037 GCA_964537865.1 uncultured Acidobacteriota bacterium | reverse complement strand
CCATGGCGCCGCGGGAATTCGCGAAATCCGAGAGCGCCAGGAAGCGTGGAACACCGGGTAGCGACAATCCGAATTCAACGAGCGCTTGAACGGCGGCGCCGCGAATCTCGCCGCCGAAGATGATGGCAACGTCGCTCGATTCTTTCAACCTTTTTTCGAAAGCCTCGATGGCTTGCGGCGCAAGACCGGTTTTCTCCGCCGTTTCATCGAGAGCGGCGCCTGGCGAACGGGCGAGATAATTCACCAGCGCGCTTTCGGCGCCTTCCTTCACGATCAGGGAGCCCACCGTTTTGCGCAGCAGCTTGATGCGCTTTGAATTGATGATGAAGAGTCGAGCACCGGCTCGTCGCACGGCGTATCGAATGTTGAATGCCACCAGCGGTTGCCGCGTCGTGGGATCGTCGCCGATCAGAAGAATCGTCTTGGCCGTTTTGATTTGGTCGACGCTCAGCAGGGCATCCGCGCGTTTCCGCTTTGCCAACTCCGTTTCCAACGAAGCGTAATCGGCGGTGCGATGATGATCGATGTTGTTCGTCCCGACAATCGTCCGCATGAATTTTTGGAGCGAGTAATTTTCTTCGTTTGTCAGAAGCGGCGAACCGAGCGCGGCAATGGAATCCGGCCCGCTTTTCTTCCGGACCTCGCCAAGGCGGTCGGCGACATATTGAACGGCCTCTTCCCACGACGCCGGCTCCAACTTTCCATTGCGCCGGATCATCGGAGTCTTGAGGCGATCGTCGCTGCCGACGTAATCGAATCCGAAGCGTCCCTTCACGCACAAGAACTGTTCGTTGATGCCGGTGCGATCGCGATTGTTGGCGCGAAGGATACGGTTGTTGCGAACCGAGAGTGTGGTTTTGCACCCGTTGGAGCAATGCGCGCACACCGTCCCAAAATATTTGAGCTCCCACGGACGCGTCTTGTAACGATATTGATTCGAGGTGATGGCGCCCACCGGACAAATGTCGATGCAGTTGCCGCAATCTTCGCAATCCAGCGTGTCGTGGCCGGCGCCGATAATGGTCTTCACGCCGCGACCGATCGGCTCCAGCGCTTTCACGTCCATCCCCTCGTCGCAGATGCGGACGCAGCGGTAACACAAAATGCAGCGCGGCGCGTCAAAGAAGATGATCGGTGAAACCTGCTCCTCCGGCTGATGCTCTTTGACCTCGATGAAGCGGCTCGTGCCGGGGCCGTACTTGAACGTCATGTCTTGCAGTTCGCACTCGCCGCCTTTGTCGCACACCGGACAATCGAGCGGATGGTTGGTGAGGATGAACTCCAACACCGCGCGGCGCGCTTCAATCACGGGCTGCGATTCCGTGCGCACCACCATGCCGTTGGCGCACACCGTGGTGCAGGCGACCTGCAGCTTCGGCGTCTTCTCAATTTCCACCAAACACATGCGACAGGCGGCTTGCAGCGACAAGTCCTTCACGTAGCAGAACGACGGAATGTGAATTCCGTGCTGCCGCGCCGCTTCAATCAGCAGCGTACCCGCCGGCACCGTGATCTCCCGGTCGTTAATCTTGAGTGTTACCGTTTCTGGCATAGTTCAATTCTATTTCCGGCTGTCGTACGGGTAGCCGAGGTGCGCTCTCCGCACCTCGGTTGTTCGACCTAGTCTTTCAATCATCTTCATTCATGCACGCTTCGAATTCTTCGCAAAGCCCGAGGCGCCCCGATGCATGGGGGCGCCTCGGCTACCTATGCAATCTAAACCGGGACCACTTCGCGTTCCAGCGGGCACGCCCCGAGCTTCAAATGCTCCTCGAACTCCGCGCGAAAATGCTTGATGGCGCTGATCACCGGCATGGCCGCGGCGTCTCCGAGCGGACAATGCGTGTGTCCCAAAATCTTTTTCGCCACGCTGTCGAGCAGATCGATATCTTCCGCTCGCCCCAAACCGCCGTGATAGCGGTTGAAGATTTTCTTCATCCAGGTGGTGCCTTCGCGACACGGCACGCACCAGCCGCAAGACTCGTGCGAATAGAATTTCGCCAGCGTCTGCGCCACGCGCACGATGCAGGTGGTTTCGTCCATGACGATCACCGCGCCGGAGCCGAGCATCGATCCGGCCTTGGCAATGTCTTCAAACGTCAGCGGCGTGTCGATCTTGTCGGGCGGCAGAATGGGCGTGGAAGAACCTCCGGGAATGATGGCTTTGAGCTGATGGCCGTCGCGAATCCCGCCGGCAAAATCTTCGATCAGCGTCCGCAGCGTGATGCCCATCGGGACTTCGTAATTCCCCGGATATTTCACGTGGCCGCTGACCGAAAAGATTCTCGTGCCGCCGTTTTTCTCCGGCCCCAATTTGGCGTACCACTCGCCGCCGTTCTTGATGATGTGCGGAATCGCCGACAGCGTTTCGACATTGTTGATGACCGTGGGGCATCCGTAAAGCCCGACCACCGCGGGAAACGGCGGCTTGATGCGCGGATAGCCGCGCTTCCCTTCGAGCGATTCCAGCAGCGCCGTCTCTTCGCCGCAGATGTACGCGCCCGCGCCGGTGTGCGTCGCCAACTCCAAATCCCAGCCCACGCCAAAAATATTCTTTCCGAGAAAACCGCGCGCGTAGGCTTCTTCCACGGCGCGCGTCACAATGTTGAAGAGGTACCGGTACTCGCCGCGGATGTAGATGTAGGCTTGATGCGATTCCAGCGCCCGTGCGGCAAGAATCATGCCTTCGATGAGCTGATGCGGATCGTACTCCAGCAGCGGTCGATCCTTGCACGTCCCCGGCTCGCTTTCGTCGGCGTTGCAGACCAGATATTTCGGCTTCGGCGATTGACGCGGCACGAAGCTCCATTTCATGCCCGCCGGAAAACCGGCGCCGCCGCGCCCGCGCAAGCCGGACTTCTTCACCTCGTCGATCAGTTGATCGGAGGTCATCGACTTCAACGCCTTTTCCGCGGTTTGATAGCCGTCGCGCCTCAGGTAACTCTCAATCGTGCACGAATCGGCGGCCAACATCCCCGCGGTCAGCACGCACGTGGCCTTGGGATGTTCGGCGTTCTTTCGGCGCAGCGGCGAAGACTCAACTTCCGTGATCGTGGCGCTGCGGTCGGGACCCTTGGCCGCTTTCAACTCCTCCAGCAACTGATCGATCCGCTGGGGCGTGAGGTTTTCGTAGAAATCGTAATTCACCTGCATCGCCGGAGCGGTGGTGCAGGCGCCGATGCATTCGACTTCTTCGATGGAGAACAAACCGTCTTCGCTCACCTCGCCCGGCTTGAGTCCGGTCTTTTCTTTGACGCGCTCCCAAATTTTATCGGCGCCGCGCAGCACGCAAGAAATGTTGGTGCACACCTGGAGATGATATTTTCCCCGGGGCTTCTTGGTGAGCATGGAATAAAACGAGATGACCTCTTCCACTTCCAGCGGCGTGAGATGCAGATATCGCGCGATGTAATCGACGATCTCCCCGGTGAGAGGCCCGCGCTCGTCCTGCGCCAACATCAGCATTGGGATGACGGCGCTCCGCTTCGACGGATAGCGCGTCACCAAGGTCTCAAATTTTTTCTCGGTTTCCGGTGAAAACATTCGTTCGATCTCTCTCCGACCTTTGTTCCCCACGGCTGTTGCCGCCATCTTGTTCCGCTAACGATCAATTTCGCCCAGCACAATGTCGAGCGAGCCGATGGCCGCGACCACGTCGGCGACCAAGCGCCCCTCGCACATCTTGGAGAGCGCCTGCAAATTCACGAACGACGGTCCTCGAATGTGCATGCGCACCGGTCGCGGACTTCCGTCGCTCACCAAAAAATATCCCAGTTCGCCTTTGGGCGCTTCGATGGCGTGATAGATTTCGCCCACCGGCGGATGGATTCCCTCGGTGATGATCTTGTAATGATGGATGAGCGTCTCCATCTCCGTCTTCATCTTGTTGCGGTCGGGCAGCACGTATTGCGGGCAATTCGCTCGAATGGGCCCGCCGGGCAATCCATCCAGCGCCTGCTGCACGATTTTTTGCGACTCGCGCATCTCCGCCACCCGGCACAAATACCGGGCGTAGACGTCGCCTTCGGCGCGCGTCGGGATTTGAAAATCGAATTTCTCGTAGCCGCAGTATGGTTCTTTCTTGCGGATGTCGTACTCCACGCCCGTGGCGCGCAACGACGGTCCGGACAATCCCAAGGCAATGGCGTCTTCCTGGCTGATCTTCGCCACGCCTCTGGTTCTTCGAATCCAAATGGGATTTTTCGTCAGCAAGCCTTCGTATTCATCCACGCGATCGGGAAACGCTTTGATGAATTTCTGAACGCGCGGGACGAGGTCTTTGGGAATCTCGTTGGGCAATCCGCCGATGCGAAAGTAGCTGGTGGTGAGTCGGCCGCCTCCCACCGCTTCAAAAAAATTCAGAATCTGTTCGCGCTCGCGGAAGCAATAGAGGAACACCGACATGGCGCCGATGTCGAGGGCGTGCGTTCCCAGCCACACGAGATGGCTGGCGATGCGGTTCAGCTCCACCATCATGACGCGAACAAATTGCGCGCGCGGCGGAATTTCGTTTTGGATGCCGCACAACTTTTCGACCGCCATGATGTAGCCGAGGTTGTTCGACATGGGAGCGAGATAATCGGTGCGGTCGGTGATGGGAAGAATTTGAGCGTAGGTTTTCGTCTCCGCCAGCTTTTCCATGCCGGTGTGCAGGTAACCGATGTCGGGGCGAGCCTTCACCACGGTTTCGCCGTCAAGCTCCAAGACGACGCGCAGCACGCCATGTGTCGAAGGATGCTGCGGCCCCATGCTGATGACCATGGTCTCCGCTTTGCCGACGGTCGACTCGACCGCCTC
>CAZIDA010000224.1:0-1140 GCA_964537865.1 uncultured Acidobacteriota bacterium | reverse complement strand
CCACTCTTCCGGGCACAGGATGCGCCGCAAATCCGGATGCCCTTCAAACATGATTCCCAGCAGGTCAAACACTTCGCGTTCGTGCCAATTGGCCGTGGGCCAGATGGACACCACGCTGGGCGCTTGCGCCGGCGTTTCGGGAATTCGGATCTTGAGACGAAGACGCTCCGCGCGAGCCAGCGACAACAGGTGATAGTTCACTTCAAAGCGAGGCTCGTCGGGGGATCGATCGCGGCCGCACAGATCTGCCAGAAAATTGAACTGCAGCGCCGCGTCATCGCGAAGGAACCGGCCGATCTCGAGCAGCCGCGCGCTGTCGACGAGCACCGTCGTCTCGCCCTGAAAAAACGCCACCTCGTGAACGGCG
Organism: uncultured Acidobacteriota bacterium; assembly: GCA_964537865.1. Lineage (GTDB taxonomy): Bacteria > Acidobacteriota > Terriglobia > JAIQFV01 > JAIQFV01 > CAZIDA01. Next base: position 773 of record CAZIDA010000224.1, on the reverse strand, counting down.
GCGCCGAATCGATCCACGATCCGTTTTACCGTGGGGCGGTTTTCAAGCTCTTGAGGAATGACCGGCATTCAATATGACTCACAAGTGGAATTATTCACAAAGCTGGGCAAAACAAAAGGGCCATCCGCCCGATTTCTTTTTCGCCCACGGCGCAGCAGGGCCGCGGCGCCTAATTTTTATTCCAATCCAACGCGCCCTTCTTCCAGAAATAGATGTATCCGGCGAAAACCACCAGGAGGAAGGTCAGCATCTCGAAAAACCCAAAGAAGCGCAATTGACGGTAGATGACGGCCCAGGGATAAAGAAAAATGACTTCCACGTCGAACAGAATGAAAATCATCGCAACCAGATAGAACTTCACGGCAAACCGTTCGTGCGCCGAGCCCGTCGGACGGACGCCGCATTCATACGGCATGAGTTTCTCGGGAGTGGGTTTGCGCTTGCCGACCAGATAGGACAAGAGGACAATGCCAAAGCCAACAACGGAAACAAGGAGAAGTTGAATCAGAACGGGCAGATAACTTCGAAGCATAAAGGGTCACGCGCGCAACGGAGGCCGGGTTGCGAGGCCAAAGCGCAAACTATACTTTTTACTTTCAAGAAGTGTCAAGGAATTTTGTGGCGGCGCATGGCGAACACGGGCTTCTTTCATACAATGGCTTCACCGATGTTTCCGCCCGCTTTTTAACGCGGGATTTTTGCATCGACGATGATTACGGGACTCAACACGACGGTCGAATTTGAAGGGCAGGAATATCACGTTCAGACGGAAG
>CAZIDA010000223.1:0-6056 GCA_964537865.1 uncultured Acidobacteriota bacterium | reverse complement strand
ACGGTGAGGGCCACCGCATCTTGCCCTCTGAGGTCAATTTCCGCGCCAACATTTTCGCGATGAAAAAGCTGGGAGTGGAGCGAATTATTTCCGCGAGCGCCGTGGGCTCGCTGAAGGAAGAGCACAAGCCGCTCGATATTCTGGTGCCGGACCAGTTCTACGACCGCACGCGGCATCGGGAGGGCGAAACTTTTTTTGGCGAGGGCTTGGCGGCGCACATTTCCTTCTCCGATCCGGTGTGTCCTCAATTGGGAGAAGTGTTGGAGCGCGCGGGGCGCGCCGCCTCCGTTTCCATTCGGCGCGGGGGAACTTATCTCTGCATGGAAGGTCCGGCCTTTTCGACCAAGGCGGAATCGAACGTCTATCGAAGCTGGGGCATGGACGTGATCGGCATGACGAACTTGCAGGAGGCCAAGCTGGCGCGCGAGGCGGAAATCTGCTATGCCACCTTGGCGCTGGTGACGGATTATGATTGCTGGCATCCCGATCACGATGCGGTAACGGTGACGCAGATTATCGACAATCTCAACCGCAACGCCGTGCAAGCGCAGGCCGTCATTGTGGGCGCCGTCGCGGCCATGCCGGAAGAACGACAATGTCGTTGCGGCTCGGCGCTGGAGCACGCGTTGATTACGGATCGCAAGAAGATTCCGGCCGCTACGAAAAAGAAACTTGCGTTGATTGTCGGCAAATACCTTTGAGAATTTTCTTCTCTTTGCCACGGAAAGAATCTTCATGCTTCGCATGGCGATGAAAATTCTGATGGGGTTGTTCGCAGGATTATGCTTCACGCTGAGCGTCTTCCCGCAGACAGCGCCCGTCCATCTGCAAGTCACCGTCACGGATTCGACCGGCGCGTTCGTGCGCGATCTCCAGCCCGGTGACTTTGTGGTTTCGGTCGGCAAGACTCGGTTCAACGTCCTCGCCGCAAAATTGGCCACCGATTCGACCCCGGAGGATTTGGCGCTTGTCATCGACACCAGCATGATCGCCGGACAAGTGGCGAACCCTCTCAACGACATCTCACAAGCTTTCATCGAGGACTTGGGGCCGGACAATCAGATAGCTATCGTCGCGTTTGATTCATCGGCCAGCCTCATTCAAGATTTCACCTCTTCGAAAAGGCTGTTGGCGGATGCGGTGCGGGGCTTGCGTTATGGCAACGGCGCGGCGCTCCTGGACGCCATTTACGCGACCGCGGATGGCGGCTATGCCAACTCTACCGCGCGTCCCTTGATGGTGGCGCTTTCGACCGGCATCGACACCGGATCGCGGACCAAGCTCAAGGATTTGATTCCGCTGCTGGTGAAACGCAAGATCGCTTTCTACGGCATCTCGCTGGGTGGGCGTGGCTTCTTTGGTGGGGGATCAAGCGAAGTGTTCGACAAACTGTCGGCGGCTACTGGAGGGCGCGCGTTTTATCCGCGCAAAGCGAACGATCTGGCCGGCATCGTCAATCAGATTCTGGGAACTACCGGGAAGCGCGAGCACTACGAACTCACGCTCGCCTCGCCGCCTCCCAACGCGGAAGAGGCGCAGCAGCGTCTTCGCGTCCAAATCGATCGCGATCAAAAAGAGGATAAGAACTTGCTGGTGACCGCGCGGTTTGTTCAAAAAGGATCGTAATCGCCGGCGCGGATTGAGAAAGAAGTAGATTCGCCGGCACATTTTAACGATGGCGCTTTAAGCAGAAAGGAATGTCGAGACACTCATGTCCTTGTTGGTGGTGGGTTCAGTCGCCTTTGATCATGTGAAGACGCCCTGGGGAGAGGCTGAAAACGTGATCGGTGGATCCGCGACGTATTTCTCCGTGGCCGCCAGTTTCTTCGCCCCGGTGAGCGTCGTCGCCGTGGTGGGCGAAGACTTCACCAAACAGCACGAGAAGATTTTTACGAAGCGGCGAATCGATCTCCGTGGACTTCAGCGACGTCCGGGGAAATCGTTTCTCTGGCGGGGCGAGTACAACGAGAATCTGAACGATTGCCGGACGCTCGAAACGCAGCTCAACGTGTTTGCCGATTTTTCACCGGTGATTCCGGAGGCCTATCGCTCTTCCTCCTTTGTTTTTTTGGGGAACATCCAGCCCAAGCTGCAAGCTCAGGTTCTGGAGCAGGTGAAGCGACCGCGCTTGGTGGCTCTCGACACGATGAATTATTGGATCCACCGCACTCCCGACGACCTTCAGAAAGCCCTCAGGCTGGCGGATCTGCTGATCATCAACGACGGCGAATCGCGCCTGCTCACGGGCGAGCACAATGTGGTGCGAGCTGCGCAAAAAATCTTGGCCATGGGCCCGAAGACCTTGGTCATGAAACGCGGGGAAAACGGTGTCGCCATGTTTCGCAAAGGCTCGATCTTTGCCGCGCCCGCGTATCCTTTGCGGCGCGTGTGCGATCCCACCGGGGCCGGCGACAGTTTCGCCGGTGGTTTCATGGGATACCTGGCGTCTCGCCGCTCCCTCAGCGACGCGGCCCTCCGCCAAGCCGTCATCTACGGATCGGTGGTGGCGTCGTTTGACGTCGAAGATTTCAGCCTGAACCGCTTGTCGCGGTTGCGACGCTCGGAAATCGAGGCGCGCTTCAGAGAATTTCACCGGCTCATGCGATTCGATTTGAATCACGCGGTCGAACGATGACCGCTTTCCAGCGCTTCCACCGACGCCGATGTCCTTGATTTCGATTGCAGTGTCTTGATGAAAACGCATGACTCCTCGTCGCCTCGATTGTGGAATCGGGAATGCGCCGCCGCCTTTCTGATTCTGATCGCGTTCAGCGCGATCTCGTTTTGGTACGTCTTCTCCCAACATGCCGGCGATCTGGATGGGGACGGCTGGTCCCACGTCAAGCGCGCCCGCATGCTCACCGATTCGCTGGTCCCCGGATATCCTCAGATCGGCGCCATTTGGCTTCCGCTGCTTCACGTGCTCGCGGCGCCGCTGGCGATGAACAACACCCTTTGGAAGACGGGAGCGGCGTGCAGTCTGATCTCGATGGCGAGTTTTGTCGTCGCCGGAATCGGGCTGTTTCTGCTGCTTCGCCTCATGTTTGAACGTCGGTCGGTGGTGTGGCCGGCCTTCTCCATTTTCGTCTTGAATCCGAGCGTATTGTATTACCAATGCACGCCCATGCAGGAATTGCTTTCGATGGCGTTGCTGGTGTTGAATGTGTTGTTCTTGGCGAGGTGGCAATCCGCCGCGGCGGAAAGCCGCAAATACCTATGGTTGGCGGGATTCATGAACGCCTTGGCGGCGCTGAACCGCTACGACGGCTGGTTCTTCATTCCTTTCGGAACCGCATGGGCGTTGATCGCGACGGTCGAAGGAAGGGAACGTTCATGGAAGGCGCGGCTCGGCGACGCGTTCATTTATGGATTTGTCGCGTCGCTCGCGCCGGTTTACTGGTTGGCGCACAACTGGTTCATGTACGGGGACGCGCTGGAGTGGATTCGCGGCCGCTATTCCGCCCGCGCTCTCTACCTGCGACAGATTGCCGAATATCACTTTCGCTATCCCACCGACGGACATCCATGGCTGGCGATGTTGTATTACACCAAGTCCGTGCGCTATTGCGCCGGAGAGCTTGCCTTCTGGCTGGCCACCGGCGGCTTGATGATTGTCTTGATCCGAGCCGTGCGCCGATTTTTCAGCCGATCGGAAATTCGGGAGTCGGCTCGATGGACGTTTCGCTCCGCGCATCTGCTCTTCCTGGCTCCGTTTGGATTTTACGTTTACTGCCTCGCCACCGGCCGCGTGCCGACCTACGTGGCGGACTATTGGCCGTACACGAATTTCGGCATTCGTTACGGACACACGCCGATTCCAGCGATCATCGCGTTGATCGGAATTCTCTTTGCCTTTCTGGACCAGCGCATCCGGACTCGCTGGCTGCGATGGTCGGTCGTGGCCACGCTGTTCGTGGTTTTGTTTTTTCCGATGCGGTTGGCGGTGCGCACGCATCTGCTTTCGATTCCGGCGGAAGCGGAGCCGTATCTCAACAACCAGGACGATCGGCGCCTGTTGTCGCACTTGGCCCGATACGTCAAATCCAACTGGCATGGCGAGATGATGCTTATGGACACCGGATATTTGGGCCGGATCGCGCAGCTTGATGAGATTCCGTATCGAAAGATTTATAGCGAAGAGAACTTCAGCCTTTGGGAATTTGTGCGCCGCTATCCTTTTCCGGAGGTTCAATGGGTGTTTGCGCAGGAGGGAGACGACGTGTGGAAATCCATTCAGACCGTTCCGGCGTTCCATCAATACTACCGGGAAGTGTTGGTCTTGCGCGGACAGCGCGCCCACGTCATCCATGTTTATCGGCACTTTGCGCCTGGGGATTGATGTGGATTCGATGTCATTGGATTTTGAGATTGCTCGGTGATGCCGTGGAGTGAGCGAACGCGCCGCGGTCACTTTCGATTTTATGAGTCAACTCAGAGGCTGCTTCCATCAATTCTCCAATAATCCTATGAACACAACTCCGATTCCTTTTGTGAAAGCCCACGGTCACGGAAATGATTTTCTCATCGTGGATTCCGATTCCGTTCCAAAGGTGAGCGATGAAATGCTAGCGCGCTTGAGCGCTGCGATGTGCCACCGGCATCGCGGTGTGGGCGCCGACGGACTGGTGCTTCTCCTTCCGGGCACGGATTATCCGCAGCTCGATTTTTCGATCCGCCTTTTCAACAGCGATGGAAGCGAGGCCGGAATGAGCGGCAATGGAATTCGCTGCGCCGCCGCCGTGCTCCATTGGAGACAGCCGTCAGCGCCGCAAGAGGTCGTCATCGGCTCTTCCGTGGGTCGGCGCGCGCTTCGGCTTTTGGAACGCGATGGCGCGCGCTTCCGTTTCTCCGCTGAGATGGGGATTCCAACTTTCACCGGGGAATCGATCCCGTTTCTCACCGACGGACTGCCGGAGAGCCGCCGCAAGGCCGAGGGATTGGACGTCGTGAACGTTGCGATTCCGGTGGAAGATCGAACCCTGGCAATTACTGCGCTGAACCTCGGCAATCCTCAGTGCATCGCCTTCGTGGAGGACTTCAATGCCTTCGACTGGAAGCATTACGGGCGGGCGCTGGAGTCGCATCCTCGATTTCCCCAAAAGACGAACGTGGAATTTGTTCGCTGCCTCCACCGTCACCGTGTGGAAATTCGAATCTGGGAGCGCGGCGCCGGACACACAGAATCTTCCGGGACGGGATCGATTGCCTCGGCCTTGGGCGCGATTCTCAATGGTCATGCCGAAAGTCCGGTGCGAGTGCTCACGGAGGGCGGGGAATTGGAAGTCGCGTGGGCCGGCCTCGGAGAGCCGGTGTTTCTCACGGGAGAGGCCGAAGTGATTTGCGAAGGAACGTTTCATGCGTCCTTGGAAATCAAAATTTGATGAAACCGAAAACGTAAAGCGTGTTGCCGGCGGACTTCGTCGCATGACTTAAGTCACGGCGCGGACGAGGCTGTCGAGATACAACGTTCCGTAAGCCAAATCGATCAACGAGCGAAGCGCCGCCACTTTTCGCAGTCCAATCCGACCGCGGCAGAGTGAAGCGGAAAATTCGGCAACGGCGCTTCGAGTCTGAGTCTTTGTTGACTAAGGAGAGAAATTTATGACCGCCAATCAAAAGGCAGCATCGACAATCGGGGATTCCGTCTTGGACGTTCGGAACACGCCGCCGGCGCAACGGCATCCGGCGATTTTCAGTTCCTACCACGGGCTTCGCGCCGGCGAATCGTTTGTGTTGCTCAACGACCACGATCCCAAACCGCTCTTCTACCAGTTTGAGTTTGAGTACAAAGGACAATTCACTTGGGAATATCTGGAACAAGGTCCGGTGGATTGGCGCGTGCGCATCGGGAAGGTTTAGGAGAGCAGAAACAGCTCTTTGTGTAGCAAGAGGAGAGAATTCTGCATCTCTCCAAAGATTCTTGTTTGGGTAGCCCCGGCCGTTTTGTGGGCCGGGGATTTTCTTCTCATGCGAATGAAGATTTTGTGCCGGCTGCGACGGTCATTCACCGCAGAGTCGCCGAGAGCGCCGAGATGGCGCGGAAAATCGATCCGCTA
>CAZIDA010000222.1:0-6089 GCA_964537865.1 uncultured Acidobacteriota bacterium | reverse complement strand
TACACGCTCCGTACATGCGCGTTGGTTCAATCCATGAGGAAACAGAATCGATAAAAGACGCCAGGGCGATTTTGCTGAAGCACATCCAGTCTTACCCTGGTTCGATGAAGTCAGTCGAGCATGTTGTGCCCTTTTCTGGTCAAGAAGACTTTTGACGGCAGGATCTACGCGTTGATGAAGAGTGGGATCGTCCTTCTCAGGAAAACTTCTCTTGATAGCTAGTGGATAGGACCATTCAGTCCCGTCCTGAAATCTGACGTAAACGACTCCGACCATCACCAAAGCGCTTGACCAATGGTTTAACGCACGGGTTGACTGCACACTGCTAAAAGAGGCGCCCTGCCCAGTTGCGGTTAGGACCCCGCCTGGTTTGAGGTTGGCATCAAAGCGCATTCCATAAAATGGAACGCCTGGACCCTCACCATTTCCTCCGCTAACAACCCACCCGAGTTGATACCCAACGATTGTTTTGTCAGACACATTAAGAAGATCAACTTCATTCAGCATGTCGAGCTTCGATATACTTCCGGCGACGGCAATAACTACCAGTGGTGAGCCTTCTTGGAATACAGGGAAGTTGACAACCATAGGGCCCAATTGCCCTTGTGCCACAGATGCAAAGCCAAAAAACACTAGTCCCAAAAGACATAACATCCATTTCTTGTTCATAGCTCCTCCTGAATCATCAAGCGCGAAGGATCCTCGAAAACCTCCCGCTGCTTGATCCTCGTCACTTCCATATCTATACACTTTCCACTATTTCCAAAATGCCTGCAGAAAAAGTGAAACGAATAAAAATCCAATCGGAATCGACTTCTCTGCTCCTGAGCATGACGGATTACATTCCGAGAATGGGGAATTTGTGTTCCGTGCTCGAAAACACATCAAGTATTGTTCAGGCTATCTCTTTAGAGAGCCCAGGGCCATTGGTGAAAAGAAGGACTTGAGTCTTGATGGACGACTAGACTCTCGAGCAAGCATACGACTCTTCTTTTTATACCCTGAATCTGAGGGAAAATTTACCAGATAAGATGCACCTTTCCTAATATCACAATGAAGACGTGGCGTCAAATGATTTCTCAATTGATTTCTCAATTGACATCTTTGCATTAGAGTGAGTAAAGGATACTCCTTCTTGCTTAGCGAAACGCTCGCCGCCAAGACCCGAGTGCGCAAAGCCTGTGCTGACAGGTTTGCGTGCTGCTCCACTGGAGGATTGGCGCCACACGCAAACATTCGGCTAATAGATTCCCGTTTGAGAGGTCACCTTGCCGCGGAAGAGGCGATAGAGAAAAATGAAGTATCCGGCCACGAGGATCATTCCAAAAATCCACCACACCAAGCCCACGCCCATGGCGTAATGGCTGGAGGCGGTGTTGTAGGCGGTCAAGCTGAACGCCGCATCGGTGCTCGCCGGAAGGACGTTCGGATACAGGCCGAAGGCCACGCCCACCAACATTCCGGCGATAAAAAGGCTGGAACAGACGAAGGCGGCCCGGTCATTCTTTCGAAAGATGAAATGGATCATGCCTCCCAGCCCAATGATTACGACGATGGGAATGAACCAGCCGGTGACATAGTGCTTATAGTTGTCGAGCAACTGCGGACGAATGCGCAGCGTCACGAAGAGCGAAATCACGCTGAACAACAGCACCGGCCACCACACGACGGCGGCAGTCTGTCGGGCGCGCGCGTTAATTTCATCATCCGTCTTCGTGGCGACGTAGAGCGCCCCATGAAGCGTCAACACCAGGAGCGCGAACACTCCGATGAGCACGGTGTACCAATCGAGAATGCCGGGCTGCGGTCCGACTCGAAAGTTGGTCCACAGCGGCTCGAAGAAATATCCGTCCGCTTTGAGTGGAACGCCGCGAAGGACGTTGCCCAGCGCCGCGCCAAAAAAGATCGCCAAGAGCAGGCTGGAGAGCGAAAAGATGCCGTCGAAGAAACTCCGCCACACCGGCCGGTCCACATGCGTCCGAAATTCAATGCCCACGCCGCGAAGCATGAGCAGCCACAACACCATCATCAACGGCAGATAAAATCCGCTGAAGCTGGACGCGTACAGCGCCGGAAAAGCAAAGTAGAGCGTCCCGCCCGCCGCCAACAACCACACTTCGTTTCCGTCCCACACCGGACCGATGGTCTTGAGAATTGTTTGGCGCTCCCGGTCCGTGCGCCCGACCCAAAGTTGAATGATGCCCGTTCCCAAATCAAATCCATCCAAGATCACATACATCGTCAGCATCCATGCCACGATCGCAAACCATAATCTTTCCATATGAAATCTCCTCCGGAAAAAGCCTCGGCCTTCGCCGTGTGTGGTTCGTCTTCACGATCTTCTCTGAACCTCGGGGTTAAGCCTCATCGGGCCCGTGTTCCAACTCGCGGCGAATCAGAAAGAGAAAGAGAATGCCGAGGATCAGATACATTCCCATGAATCCGATCAGCGTAAAAAGTCCGTTGGCGGCGGAAACACCGGTGGATGAACCGTGATCCGTTCTCAGAAGTCCATAGACGAGCCAGGGTTGACGTCCCACTTCGGCGGTGATCCACCCGGCGGTGTTCGCGATGTAAGGAAACGGAAAGCTCAGCAGCAAAATCCACAGCATCCATCGCGCCTCAAACAGCTTTTTGCGCCACAACAGAAAGGCCGCCACCACCATCACGGCGATGAAGATGGTACCCAGCCCCACCATGACGTGATAGCTGTAATAGAGCAGCGGAATATTGTCCGGCCATTGATCGCGCGGAAAAGCGTCCAGCCCCTTCACCTCGGCGTTCCAGCGGCGATAGGTGAGAAAGCTGAGCATCTTGGGAACGTGAATCGGATTGTCCAGCTTCAACTCCGCCGTGTTGGGCTGGCCAATGATCACCAAAGGCGCGCCGTTGCTGGTTTTGAACAGCGCTTCCATAGAGGCCAACGTCACCGGTTGATGATTTGCCAACAACCGGCCTTGCCAATCGCCGGTGGGAAAAAGTTGCAGAATGCTGAAGACGCATCCGGCGATCACACCGATTCGGATAAACGTCTTGGCCGATTCCAAATGCCGATTCTCAAGTAAGTAAAACGCGCCGACAGCGGCCATCACAAAAGACGCGGTGATCACGGCGCCGCTCATGTTGTGCGCGTATTGCCATAGGCCCCAGGGATTCAGCAGCAGCGACCAAAAACTGTTGAGTGTTACCGAGCCGTTGTGCTGAACGGCGTATCCGACCGGGTTCTGCATCCAGGCGTCGGTCACGACGATGAAAAATCCGGATATCCACGAGCCCAGGAAAACCAGAAACGCGGCCCACCAATGTCCCCAGCGGCCCAACCGTTTTTCGCCATAGATGAACAAACCCAAGAAGGACGACTCCAGGAAAAATGCGAACACGCCTTCCATCGCCAGGGTTTGCCCGATGACGCCGCCGGCGAAGCGCGAAAACCGCGCCCAGTTGGTTCCGAACTGAAATTCCATCGGAATCCCGGTCACCACGCCCAACGCAAAGTTGATGGCAAAAATTTTCGCCCAGAAACGGGCCGCGGAGTTATAGCGCTCTTCCTTTTTCCAGAGCGCCAAACTCTTGAGCACGACGATGAGCAGGCCGAGGCCCATCGTCAGTTGGGGAAAGAGGTAATGAAACGTGACAGTAAAAGCAAAATGTAAGCGGTCGACAACGAGAGCGCTGTCCATAGCCCTTCACCCTCCTCGAATGGAGAATCAAATCTGTCGCGAGGCCGGTGATTGCCGGAGTCTCGCGGTCAACAAGAACTGCACGCCCACTCTCATTTCCACGGGTGGGAAGTTGACTGATCTCACGGAAGGTTGATTCGCAGAAGAATCGGTATAATGGCGAAAAAAATTCAGCCCCCGGTGAGTTCAATCCACGGATGCAATTGTCAGTCGCCCTGAACAAGACTACTTGATCGGCATTGAGTCTACCGTATTCTCAATCTCGCTTCAACTTCAACGAGTAGAAGGCTGACTGTTCGGTGGACAGTCGCTTGTGCCCCAACGCATCCGGGGAAATCAAGTGCACAAAAGTTGGTTTGGTAGACGGCCCCGATGGATCGGGGTCGGTCGTCCCATCGCTCGTCATCGCCGCAACGTCCGGGATTCGCCAAGAACCCGGCGAATCACGGCTACCCCATCTCATTTTCGAAACAGAAAATTTGAAGGCCTTCCTCTTCCCTTTCTTCGCGGCGCCTAAAATACTGAAAGCGCGCGTGATAATTTCGTTATAGTATTTGGATACAAACCGGGAGGTGGAATCCGGGGGCTGAGTGTCTCCAGAAAGGATCTCCTTGATCGGTACACCTCTGCGAGAAGATCAACTGAAGTTCCGGCTCTTGTGGATCGGAATTTTCAGCATCACGTTGCTCTTTGCCGGCGCCGTCTATCCGCAGAACACGCTGTCGCTGCGCGCGCTCAATCGCGTGGTGCTGATGGCGGTGGTGTGGAACCTCCTCGTGTTTTTCACGCCGCTGGCCCGCAAGCTCGGCAGCGCCTTTGACGCCGTCACGGTGCTGATGGACGTGGTGTTCATCACCTGGATTGTCCGCGTGACCGGAGGCTTTCAAAGTGAGTTCGGGATCCTCTATTTCGTCGAACTCGTGTTGGCGGCCATTTTTCTGGAACGCTTGCAGCTTCTGTTGGGCTTTCTTTTTTCGGCGCTCGGTCTGTGCTCTTCGATTCTTTCATTTCGCTCCGGCGGTCCGTCCGGTGGCTCCGGTGACTCCGGCGGTTTCCTCATCCGTATCGGGCGATGGAGACCGGAAGACCTGTCGGCGTTGGGCGTGCGCGCCGTAACGTTGGTGGCGGTTTACTTGATCGGTTACGTCGGGCGAACGCTGCGGGATCGACGACCGGTCGTTTCATCGACCTTAGAAATTCCTTCCGACGAAACTTCCGTACCCACTTTAGTGAAATCGCCCCCCGTGGTAGAATCGAAGCGCACGACATCGCATGAGACTTCCAAAATCGGGGAGCAGCTTTCCATTATTTCACACGAGCTGAGATCGCCCTTGACGATTCTGCGCGCCTACACGGATCTGCTCATGGATCCCAATCGAGAGAATGGGACCGAAGAGATCGCTTCGAAGATCGACACCGAGGTCACGCAACTCTCCGACATGATTTCGAATTTGGGCGCCATCGTCGACGAACGCGCCGCGCCTCCCGTCGAGGCGATGAAGATTTTGAATCTGGTTCCCCTGCTGCAATCCCTTCTTGAAAGACATCAATCGCTGAGCGACCGACATGAAATGGTTTTTCTCTGCGATCGCGCGGAAATTCCCGTTCGCGGAGATCGGCTCAAACTGGCGCGCGCCTTCAGCAACCTCATTGGCAACGCCGTGAAGTATTCGCCGCAAGGCGGGCGCATCGACATGGAGGCCGAAGTCTTGGAGCGGCATCAAATCGGCTTCTTGACCGCAGGCGCATCACCGGCTGACGCGAATCAATTCTTTGCCGTCGTTCGAGTCCGAGATTCCGGGATGGGCATGTCGGCGCAAGCGGTTTCGTCCGCCTTTGAAAAGTTCGAGCGATTCGACATGGAGCGAACGCGTGGCATTCCCGGCACCGGCTTGGGGCTTTATCTCACTCGCCAAATTGTGGAGCAGCATCTCGGCGCCATCCACTTGGACAGCCTCGAAGGACGAGGAACCACCGTGACGGTGGCGTTGCCGTTGGCCCTCAAAGGAGAGACGCGTGGCTAAACCGAAGATCATCGTCGTGGACGACGAAAACGGCGTTCGCGAAGTCGTCAAGAAAGTTCTCGAACGTTCGGGGTACGCGGTGCTCGAAGCGCCGGATGGGACGACCGGGGTTTCACTGACGCTGCGCGAACGACCTGCACTCGTCATCCTGGACGTGATCATGGAACCCATCAGCGGCTGGGAAACCTGCCGCATTCTTCGCCAGATGAAAGAAGTGGCCGCGACTCCGGTGCTGATGCTCACCGGTAAGAACGACGTGCGCGACAAGATCACCGCCATGCAAGTCGGCGCCACCGATTTTCTCCCCAAGCCGTTTCGCAATGAAGATCTCAGAAAGCGTGTCGATCGATTGATTCATCCGGCCACGGTAAGAACTCTCTAGTCC
>CAZIDA010000221.1:0-6098 GCA_964537865.1 uncultured Acidobacteriota bacterium | reverse complement strand
GCCGTTGCTCGAAGAAATTCTCAAGCGCATGCGCGCCGCGACTAAAAGCCCTTCACCATAAAGATTCGCGCTGGATGGGATGAGAAGGAGATCGTGGCCTGTGAAGTCGCGCGCATGGCCGAGGCCAACGGCGTCGAAGCCATCGCTGTGCATCCGCGCACGCGACTGCAAGGGTACAGCGGCAACGCCAACTGGGACATCATCCGCGACGTCAAGCAGGCCGTGAAGATTCCGGTGATCGGCAACGGCGATGTGCGCACGGTGGACGACGCCGTGCGGCTCAAACAGCACGCCGGCTGCGACGCCATCATGGTGGGGCGCGGCGTCATGGCCAATCCGTGGCTGCTGCGACAGATCATGGAGTTTGACCGCGGTGAGACGGTGTCGGAAGTGAGCATGGCCGATCGCCATCAGTTGATCAAAGATTATTTTGAGTTGCTCGTCGAAGAGCGCTCCCGCGGCGCCATCGGCAAGATGAAACAGTTCGCCAGCCACATTACGACGTCGATTCCGCACGGCAAAGAATTGCGGACGACGATTCATCATTCCGAAACCACGGAAGAGATTTTGGCGCACGTGGATCGGTTCTTCGAGGAAGCGGAAGCGAAGCTGGCTGCCAATTTACAGCCGTGAAGGCCATTGGTCCTGGAAGGCGTACTCACCGCAGAGGCCCGCCACGGCGGGCAGAGACAGCGCAGAGGTTGGAACGGCTTTGGTAGCCCCGCCGTTTTTTTACGGCGGGGGTTCTTTCCAAGCGCGCGCAAAAGCCCCCGGCCCCAAGAACGGTCGGGGCTACCAGAAAGAATTCCTGACACCCGGATGACTCATGAAAAAAATCGTTGAGCGCGAGCGCAACAAGACCTATTACCGAGTCTTGCATCTGCCCATCTGGCTGTGGGTGTTTTTTATTCTTCCGGGGAATTTGACCTACGCGCTGTTCGCACACGGACCGGACCGACGTCACGCTTGGTGGCTGGCGGCGGTTCTGCTCGTATGCGCATGGCGCGGATTCGCCGGTCGGCTGCCCGGTGTGGAGCGGCAGCCGTACATCACGTACTTCGGCGTCGATGCGCCCAACCTGCCGTATCGCGTGGTGTGTTACACCGCGGCGTGGATCGATCTGTTTGTTCCGTTCACTCTGAATCTCATGGGTCTGGTGATCGCTTCCCTGACCGGCCAGTGGCTGCTGAAAGATCTGTACGCGTGGCTGTACTATCCGCTGGCGATCCTCGTCGTCGTGGCGACTTACTTCGATTGGACGCCACGGGCGCGCCGCTCCACGCTGAATGAAGGCGCGGAACGCGCGTGGTTCTATGTCGCCATTTGGACGGTGGTGCTGGCGCAAGTGGCGGAGTGGGCGGCGTGGCGGATGGGAGGACAGTTGGGATTGGCGACGATGGAATTGGCGCGCTTCCGGTTGGTGACGTTCCTTCTCGTCACCGGTTTGGTTTCATTTCTCGGATTCAAAGGACGATTGCCGCGGACGGAACGATATTATGAAGACGAAGAACTGGCAGTGAGTGCGGAAGAAATGACGGACTGAGATTTTCTCTGCTGAGGTTTCATCGAACGCAGAGACCCGCCGCGGCGGGCAGAGTTCGCGCAGAGAATCCCTTTGATCCTCCCTTCCGCGTTCATTCGCCAGTTATTTTTCTTTCGCCTCCTTGACGAATCGCCGAAAAATCGCCTGCGACAGTTCATCTCGCTCGAATCCCTTTTCGGGATGCCACTGGGTACCGAAAACAAAATGACTGTTTGATTTCAGCGCCACGCCTTCGACAATTCCGTCGGGAGCGGTGGCGGTCACGCGGAGATCGCCCGCCACGCGATCAATCGCTTGATGATGCGAGCTGTTGACTCGCACCGCCGTCTTGCGCCCTGCCAGTTTGAAGAGGAGGGAATCCGGCTCGATGGTGATTGCGTGCGAGCAGAAGCTCTCGGGATTAGAAACTGTGGATTGTTTTCGTGGAAGCGTATGCTCCAGGGCGTTGGGGCATTGCGTCGGGATATCTTGAATGAGCGTGCCGCCGAGAAATACATTGAGTGATTGAACGCCGAAGCAGATGGTGAGAAGCGGCAGCCTTCGTTTGAACGATTCTTCGAGTAGAAGGAAATCGGTTTCGTCGCGTTCCCGGTGAATCGCTCCACACTGCGGAATCTTTCGCGCTCCATACCGGTGTGGATCGATGTCGCTGCCGCTGCCGGAGAGGACGATGCCATCAAGCGAGTCGATGAGATGCCGAAGGGAGCGTCGATTCGGAATCAGGGGAACCAGGATTGGAGTTCCACCTGCTTGCGCTATCGCTTCACTGTAGTTCGTTTGCAAGTAGAACTTCTTCTGCGCCGGATCGAGGCGCATGGGAATGCCGATTAACGGTTTGTTTGATGTCTTTGATTTGGCCACAGAGGTTCTCTTTCCATTCAAGAATCCGAAAAGTCAAAATGCCACCGACTTCCACTGAGCCGCGCTCGATTCCGTCGAGTGTGACAAATCGGCTCGTCCGGCGCTCACGTCTTCGGTCGCACGAAATCGCTTTCGATGATGGCGCGAGTGCGCTGCGCCAACGACTCAACATTCTTAGGCGAGTATCCGGAGATATCGATCGGATCGTGAACGATCATCTCCACCTTTCCGGGATGAAGGTGCCATGAATTCTTCACCAGGATGGCGCGCGTTCCGTTGATGGTGATGGGAACGATCGGCACGCCGGCGCGCGTTGCCAGCAGAAAACTTCCTCCCTTGAACGGATGAATGGCGCCGTCGACGGAGCGTGTGCCTTCGGGGAAGACGACCACGGACGCGCCGGCCTTCACCCGCTCCGCCGCTTCATACAGGCTCTTCAGACCGGACTTCGAGCTGGAGCGATCGATCGGAATATGCCCGGAGCGCCGCAGATGCCATCCCAGGAACGGAAGCGAGAAGAGCGACTGCTTTGCCAGGATGCGAAAGTTCACCGGCAGCTTCGCAAACAACGTCGGGATGTCGATGTAGCTTTGGTGATTCGCGACGAACAAATACGTCTTGGCGCGATCGATCTTTTCCGCGCCGCGCACGGTCACGCGCGCGCCCACCGATCCCAAAAGCAATTGCGCCCACACTCGGGAACACAGATGCTGCAACCGCCCGGTGCGATCGATCAACGATGCCAGGAGCGACAGCGTCCCCATGACGATCGTGTTCAGATAGATCAGCGGAATGGTGATGAGGAGCGAGCGGATATAGCTGAGCGTGTGCAGAATCTTCTTGAACATGCCATCCATCGATTCAATCGTCGGGCTCTCAGATCGTGGGGATTCTATCGGAGCTTCGGCGGAAACGCAATTTGCAGTCGCATGCGAATTTTGATAGATTTCAATCCATCATGATCGACAACAAATCCATCGCCCGAGTCTTCTCGGAAATCGCCGATCTGCTCGAAATCAAGGGCGACAATCCCTTCCGCATCCGCTCGTACCGCAACGCCGTCGTGGCGATCGAGAGCTATCCGGAGAGCTTGGAGAAGCTGGCGCGGGAAGGAAGTTTCGATCTCACTGCCATCGCCGGCATTGGAGAAGCGATCAGCTGCAAGATTCATGAAATTGTGGAGACCGGGGACTGCAAAGCGCATCGCGATTTGCTGAAGGAGATTCCCGAATCGCTGCTCTCGGTGCTGCAGCTTCAAGGCGTCGGGCCGAAGACCACGGCGCTTCTTTGGAAGAAGCTTGGCGTAACCACGGTCGAGCAGTTGGAGGAAGCGGCCGCGGCGGGAAAGCTGCGTGCGCTTCCCGGCTTGGGCGAGAGGAGCGAGCGAAAGATTGTGGAGGCGATTCAGAATCGCAAGAAATTTTCAGGACGCCATTTGCTGGGAGAAGCCGAAGAGGCCGCCTCACGCATCATCGCGCATTTGAAAGGCGAGAACGAAGGCGCGCCGCCTCGCAAGAAGTCATCCGCCAAGAAAGAAGCTTCCTTTATGGCCCTGCCCGCCGGCTCTTTGCGGCGCGGACGCGAAACCATCGGCGATGTCGACATTCTCGTCACCGGGAAGAACTGCGAGAAAGTGATCGACCGCTTCACGGAATTCGGCGAGGTCGAATCGGTGTTGGCTCATGGCGACACCAAAGGTTCGGTGAAGCTGAAGAACGGATTGCAAATCGATCTGCGCGTGGTGGAGGCCGGAAGTTTTGGCGCGGCCATGCAGTACTTCACCGGATCGAAAGAGCACAACATCGCGCTGCGCGCCCGGGCGCAACGCATGGGATTCACCATCAATGAATACGGTCTCTTCTCAGTCGGCAAGAAAGGCGAGAAGGAAAAGTGGATGGCGGGCCGAACCGAGGAGGAAATCTACGAGAAGCTGAAGCTTCAATTCATTCCGCCGGAGCTCCGAGAAAATCGCGGCGAGATTGAAGCAGCCGAAAAGCGAACGCTCCCGAAGCTGATCGAGGAGCGCGACATTCGCGGCGATCTCCACACGCACACCGTGGAGACGGACGGGACCGCCACCTTGTTAGAGATGGTGAGCGCGGCGCGGAAACGAGGGCTGGATTACATCGCCATCACCGATCACACCCAATCCACGCGCATCGCCAACGGCATGGATGAAAAGTGCCTGGAGAAACAGGTCCGGGAAATCGACAAGCTGCAGCGGCAGACAGATGGCTTCACCATTCTCAAAGGAACCGAATGCGACATTCTTGCCGACGGGCGATTGGATCTCGCCGATTCCATTTTGGAGCAGTTGGACGTGGTCGTGGTCTCCATCCATTCTCATTTCAACCAAACGGAACCGGAGATCATGGATCGACTGGAGCGCGCCTTCTCCAATCCGCATGTCAAGATCTTCGCCCATCCCACCGGGAGAATTCTGTTTCATCGTCCGCCTTACGCCGTGGAGGTGGAAAAGCTCATTCACTTGGCCAAGCGTCACGGGATTTGTTTGGAGCTGAACTCGCAGCCGGAGCGTTTGGACTTGAATGACGTCCACCTGCGCATGGCGCGCGACCAAAAGGCGCGCCTCGTGATTTCCACCGATTCGCATGAGACGCGACAGTTTGGTTACTTGAAGTATGGAGTTCGGACGGCGCGCCGCGGATGGTTGGAGCGATCGAACGTCTTGAACACGCTTCCGGTCAAACAATTTCTCAAAGCCATCGAACGGCCCAAGCCATGAGGTGCATCAAATCAGACATGAATCCAGCCGATGAAGTGAAACAAAGATCGTTTCTGCAAGGCCGCGGCGTCAAGCTCTTCAGCTTGATGGTGTGGGGCTGTCTGGCGGCCGGGCGTCTGCTGCGCGCGCAGTCCACGCCGCCGCCCCAGAACCCGCCAAAGACGGAAGCCGAGAACTCCAGCCAAGAAGTGTTTGACCCGTTGCGAGCCTATGAGGATATGAGGGTGGGAAACTTTTATTACAACAAGGGAAATTACAGGGCGGCCATCGGGCGCTATCTCGACGCGGCGCAGCACCGTCCCCATTTTGCCATTCCTTATTTGAAGATTGCGAAGGCCTACAAGAAACTTCATAATCCTCAGGGGGCCATCGAGGCGTATCAAAAGTATCTCGAGATTCTGCCCAAGGGGAAAGACGCGCCGGAAGCTCGAAAGCAAATCGAAGAACTGCAGAAGAAATTGCAGGACAAGAAGAAGGGCTGATCCGCGCGGCCATTCATGATGTCATTCCATCAAAGGACTCCTGCATGAAATTTCAACCGACCCGGTACGGCTATCTGGTGGTCCTCGAACTCGGCGAGGAAATCATCGCCTCACTGACTCGGTTTGCGGAGCAGCAGAAGATTCTTTCCGGCGCGATCACGGGGATCGGCGCCGTGGAGAAAACCACGCTGGCGTATTACGACTTGGACCAAAAGAAGTATCTGCAACAAGAATTTCCGGATCGCATGGAACTGGTTTCGCTGAACGGGAATTTCGCTTCTTTGAACGGAAAGCCTTTTGCGCACCTTCATGGTGTGGTTTCAGGCCGTGATTACGTGGCGCACGGCGGCCATTTGATGCGAGCGACCATCGCCGCCACGGGAGAGATTTTTATTACCGTGACCGACAACGCCATCATGCGCGGCCCGGATGAAGTCACGGGACTGAATTTGATCAAGCTCTAATA
>CAZIDA010000220.1:0-6101 GCA_964537865.1 uncultured Acidobacteriota bacterium | reverse complement strand
CATATTCGGCGTCCAATTCCTGATACACGCCGTCATCGAACAGCATGCTCAGCCGATCGCGCGCTCCCATCTTGAAATGGAAATTGCACTTCGGACAAACGTTGAAGTTCGCGGCCAGGTCTTTCTTCCAAATGATCTGCTTGCAGGAGGCGCACTTCGTCCACAGACCTTCGGTCTTCACCCGCTTTTCTTCAACGGAAACGATCGGCGTCTTCTCTTTTTTGAACCAAGCCATGGGGTGGATACCTCGAGATTCTGTAAAGGTGTCAGGTGTCGGGTGCCAGGTGTCAGGAAGAACAAGACCCGAAGGCGGAAGGCAGCAAGCAGAGGCCAAAGATTCAGATAAAGCACAAAACTAGCTTCTCGCGGCCTCACACCTGACACCCGACACCTGAAACCTGACCCCTCTCCTCACCTCGCATACGGATGTCCCTTGATCATCGTGAACGCCCGGTACAACTGTTCCGCAACCACCACGCGCGCCAAATCGTGCGGCAGCGTCATGGCCGAGAGCGAAACCAGGAGATTCGCTTTCTCTCGGATGGCGTCGGGCAATCCATCGTGATCGCCCACAAAAATTCGCAACTCCTGCACCGAGCGGTCTTGAAGCCGCTTGAGGACCTCGGCAAATTCGCTCGACTTGAATTGGCGTCCGCCTTCATCGAAGGCCATGGAGAAGGAATTCGCGGCTTCCTTTTCTGCGGCCTTCAACAGCGCCTCTTCGTCTCGCGCTTCCACCAACTCACATGGAGTGAGCGCCGCGAGTCGCGACCAATACGTCTCCAGCAGCTCCCGGCATTGCGGCTGTTTGGTCTTGCCCACCCAGAAGGCCCGAATCTTCACTTGGCCCTGCTTCCACGACCGACACCGTCATGGGGCGGCGGAACTTCCAGATGTTTGGCGCCGCGCCACAAGCGCTCCAGATCGTAAAACTCGCGCGCCTTGGGAGAAAAGACGTGGACCACAAAATCCATGTAGTCCATCAGCACCCACTCGCCCTGTGAATAGCCTTCGATGTGCGCGGGCTTGAGCGAGTGTTTGCGCAGTCTCTCCTCGACCCCATCGACGATGGCTTGCACTTGGCGCGACGAGCGCCCAGTGCAGATGACGAAATGATCCGTGAAAGAACAAACGGAGCCCAAACCTAAAACAACAATATCTTCGGCCTTCTTATCCTGGGCGGCTCGAACGGCTTCAGTTAGGGATTTCTTCATTATCCCGGTTGGTTATCGTCTAATGGCGTTTGGTTTCTGGTATAACCGGTGCTTCCGAATGTACTCGATCACCGCGGGATCAAGCCATCGAGAAACCGATTTTCCAGCGGCTATTCTAACACGGATTCCCGTCGACGAAATCCCGATTTTCAAACCGGAAAGCAGATATACCGCAGGCGGCTTCGATGCGAAAAGATTCTTCGCGGAGTGACCGTGAGGAATTTTTCCGGACGCCATTTTCGCCACACCGCGAACTCTGGAGTCCGCGCAAGCCAGTAGACGACGAAACGAAAGCCCAGGACGCGAGATCACCACAAAGGCGACCGCAGCCAAGAGGCCGTCCACATCTCGCCACGAACTAAACTCGTCGAGTTGATCGGCGCCCATGATGAAGAAGAGTTCATCGGAACGCCGCAGCCGGGCGCGCAATCTCTTGATGGTATCGATGGTGTAATTCTTTTTGGCTCGCGATGAAATTTCGATATCGGAAGGAAAGAATTGCTCTTCGTGTTTCAGCGCCAGCGTCACCATGGCGTGACGATCTTTAGCGGCGGTCATTTTCCGATCGGCTTTGTGAGGGGGCCGGGCCGCCGTCACGAAAAGGACTCGATCGAGTTGAAGGTGCCGAGCGACGAATCGCGCGATCTGCAGATGGCCGCGATGAATCGGATCGAATGTCCCTCCAAAGATCGCTGTCCGCAAGATCGCCTCCTCCTGCTCCGAAAATAGCCGTGCTGGATGTCTGGGTAGCCGGGATTCGCCCGGTCTCTGGCGAATCCCGGACGTCCGGGATGCTCCACAATGCAGAGCATCCCGGCTACCAACGATTTTCATACCCTGGAGTGCGCCGATCCATTGGCGCATGAGCGACTGCCCCGAAAATAGAAAAAAGCTTGACTCAACCCTTTCAGGGTTGAGCGGTGTCAGGGACGATTCGGTACCCAGGGTAGTCCGCCAAAGAGCCGGCGGACAACCCTGGGCTATTGTAGGTGTCCCCTTCGGGGACAAAAACGAGTCCGGCTCAACTGCTTGATCATTTTCATCCCCTTGGTTGGTCGGCGCGGCGACGATGAGAGAATGCTCCGAAAATAGCGGGGGGTTCTCTGCGTAGCAAGTTTCGAAAATCTCGATTTTTTGACAAGATTTTCAGGTTGCAACGAGATGACCATGAGTCCGCCGCGGCGGATTGCGGCCCCGGGCCGCCCTGCGCCGGCTCCGCGGTGAGCGGCCCACCCGGACACATCGTATTCTACGCTTCCTGCTTCGCTTCTTCCGCCTTGCGCAAGCGCCGCAACTCCTCATCGACCGCGTAAACCAGTTCTGAAATGCCGGTTCCTGCCACTGAAGAAATGGGGATGAACTTCAGTTGAGCCGATCGAGAATATTCTTCCACCGCTTTCAGCCGCTCGGTGTCATTCACGATATCAATTTTAGTGGCCACAATAAATCGGATTTTGGGAGGCAAGCTGGGATTGAACGCGGCGAGCTCCTGTTCGATGATCTCAAGATCCTTCAGCGGATCGCGCCCGCTCGTCTCGGAAACATCGACCAGATGCAGCAGCACACGCGTTCGCTCGACGTGCTTGAGAAATTGAACTCCCAAACCCTGACCCAGATGCGCGCCCTCAATCAGTCCGGGGATGTCGGCCACCACAAAGCTGCGCTCCTCATCGACGGCCACCATGCCCAAATTGGGAATCAGCGTGGTGAAAGGATAGTCGGCAATCTTGGGCCGAGCCGATGAAATGCGCGAGATCAACGTGGACTTTCCGACGTTGGGAAAACCGACCAAGCCCACGTCGGCCAAAAGCTTCAACTGCAAGCGCAGATGTCGTTCTTCACCGGGATGTCCGGGGTCGTGGCGTCGCGGCGCGCGATTGGTGGAGGTCGCAAAATGAGCGTTGCCGTAGCCGCCTTTGCCGCCCGCCGCCACCAAAATTCGCTCTTCCGTCTTCGTGAAGTCGTGAACCAATTCCCCGGTGATATCGTCCATTACCACCGTGCCCACCGGGACTTTCAGCACCACGTCGAACCCATCGGCGCCGTGGCAATTGCTTCCCTCGCCGTGTCGTCCTCGTTGCGCCTTGAACTCGCGGTTGTAGCGAAAGTGAATGAGGGTATTATGGGTCTCGGAGCTTTCCAGATAGACGCTGCCGCCGCGGCCGCCGTCGCCGCCGCTGGGACCGCCGCGCGGCACAAACTTCTCGCGCCGAAACGCCAGACAGCCGTTGCCGCCGTCCCCGGCCTTCACGTAGATTTTCGCTTCATCCAGAAAGATCATTCGAAAAAAAAAGCGGATCCAGCCTCGCGACCTGCCATCCGATAAACGTTGGCGCTGCGCGTTCGGCCATCCGCTGTTCCTGCCAAAAAATCCGGTTTGTTGATAAACGATCAGGCTTGCGCTTGCGGGACGATGCTGATGAATCGGCCCATGCTGCCTTTGTCCTGAAACTGCACGACCCCGCTGATCTTGGCGAACAAGGTGTCATCTTTCCCGCGTCCTACGTTTGCCCCCGGTTTGAAGCGAGCGCCGCGTTGCCGCACCAAAATCGATCCGCCGGTGACGAACTGCCCCGCAAATCGTTTGACGCCCAGCCGCTGCGCGTTCGAGTCGCGCCCGTTTCTGGAACTGCCTACGCCTTTTTTATGTGCCATGACTTTTCACAAATCCAATCTTCAAGAATTTCGGCTTACGCCACAATCTCGGCGATCTTGACGGAGGTCAAGGCCTGCCGATGGCCGGTGGTTTTCTTGTACTGCTTCTTGCGCTTGTATCGGAAAACGATGATCTTATCGCCGCGCCCCTGCTCGACCACCGTGCCGCTGACGCTGGCGCCGGCCACCGTGGGCGTCCCGACCTTGAATTCCTTCTCCGTCTTGACGGCCAACACCTCATTGAACTTCACGTCCTGGCCAACCTTGGCGTCCAGCTTCTCAACCTCGATGGTTTCGCCCGGCTCCACCCGATACTGTTTTCCACCCGAACTGATGACTGCGTACATGCTTGGCGCTCCTTCACCTCAAATCGAAAACGCCGATTATACGGGCGCTTTGCAAAAATTGTCAACGCGGGCGTTCAAACGGGTAAAACAGCTTGACGACCTTCGGACGGCTCGAATAAACTCATGGAAAGTGTGGAGATACAGGACGCGTCGCCGGCGCCGTGACCGCGTTTGCCCCAGGATACTAAACTGATGTGCCAGACAACTTCGCTGAAGCAGCAGTGAATGATTGTCTTGGAATTCAGTTCCTTCACTCCCCTGTTTGTTTCTTCCCTTTTCCTCCCAGAAGATCTTTCACTTCGCCCATGAATTCCTTCACATCTTTGAAATCCAGGTACACGCTGGCGAAGCGGACGTAGGCGACCTTGTCGAGTTTCTTCAAGGCCTTCATCACCAGCTCTCCGATTTCCTTGGCGGAGCGCTCGCGGGTGGGCGATTCCATGACGTAGCTTTCAATCTGATTGACGATCTCTTCCAGCTTCACCATGGGAATGGGCCGTTTCTCGCAGGCGCGCAGCAACCCGGCTTGCACCTTGGCGCGATCGAACTTTTCGCGCCGCCCGTCTTTTTTCACGACCATGTACGGAATCTCGTCGATGCGCTCGTAGGTGGTGAAGCGCTTCCCGCATTTCAAACACTCGCGGCGGCGGCGAATGGTGTCGCCTTCGCGGCTTTCGCGGGAGTCGACCACCTTGTCTTCAATGTGTGTGCAGAACGGACATCTCACGGTTGAACCTCCTGAATTCAAATGTGCGAAGCCGAACCATTCACTGGACCAGGGAAACCTCAAAGGCCGAGTCTCAATCCAGATTCGCGGCGGAGGACGGCGTCCTTTTGACGGCGTCTTGGCTGCCGAGGTCGCGGAAATTCTCCATCGCCGCGGCCTCCTCCTGCTCGGCGGCCGTGCTGAGCGAGCGCAACGACATCCCGCCTCGCAACAAATCGATCAGCCCGATCCCGACCACCGGGAAAAACGCAACCACCCAAGCGATGAGCGTGATTCCCGAAGCGATCGTGGGAGTGACACCGAGAAAACTCACCAGCGCGTAGAATGTCAACGCCTGATATCCGCCTCCCACGCCGGGCAATTGCACCACCGCGCCCATGGCGGAAAACGCCATCAGCACCACGGTCATCGAAAAAGTGAACGGCACTTCAAATCCTCGAATGATGCAAAAATTGGCCAGCACAATCGTCAACCATACGGCCAAGGAGTACGCCACGGAGAGCGTCAACGGCCGAGGGTGCGCGACAAACGCCAATCCCTCCACAAACGATTTCAAACTCTTTTCGATTTTGATCTTGGTCCCGTGAGGAACAAACCTCAGGCGATTGATCAAGAGATCGATCCATCGCAGGGCGTTCATCTGGAACAGGAAGAGCGTGCCGGTCACTCCCAGCATCACCACCAGCATCACCGCCGCCGCTCTCGAAAAAAGATGGAAGATCAGCGCGCTGGACGAGGTCACGCCGGCGCTCAAACGGAAGAAAAACAGGTTGGTCAGAAACAAAATCAGGATGGCGCTGAAATCAAAAATTCGTTCCATGATGATGGCTGTCAGCGCGATGGTGAACGGAAGTTTCTCCTTCCGCGCCAGCACAAACGGCCGGGTCACTTCGCCAGCGCGTCCCATCAAACTCACGGCGGTGAATCCAATCACCACGGCCGACCAAAGATTGGCGAGAGAGGTCGGCTTGACGGGAATCAGAAACTCCCGCCATCGCAGCGCCCGCAGAAAATAGACGAGCAGCGTCAGCCCCACGGCGGCCAATAAAAATCCGGGGCGAACCTGAACCAAATGCTCTAAAAAATCGTGCCAACTGAAGGATCGCCATTCCGGATTGTTTTTCATCCCCCGAACCACTACAATAACCAAAATGAGGA
>CAZIDA010000219.1:0-6102 GCA_964537865.1 uncultured Acidobacteriota bacterium | reverse complement strand
AAGGTGACTCGCGATGTCACGGAGCAGCGCGCCTCGGTCGACGCTTTGCGCCGCAGCGAAGAGCGCTTTCGCGTGATCCTCAACCAAATTCCCGCCATCGTCTGGACCACCGACAAAGGACTCCGAATCACTTCCAGCGTAGGATCCGGGTTGTCGGCGCTGCATCAAATCCCCGATCAGTCGGTGGGAGAAAAGCTCTCGGATATTTTAGGAAGCGCGCCGGGCGCCCGGCTCCCCATCGCGGCGCATCACCGCGCGCTTCGCGGAAAGCCGAGCAATTACGAATACACCTGGCACGAAAAGAATTACCAAGTTCATGTCGAACCACTTCGCGACAGCAACGACGAAGTCATCGGCTGTATCGGCATGGCCATCGATATGAGCGACCGAAAAACCGTGGAAGAGGCGTTGCGGCAATCCAACGAACAGCTCCGCACGCTTTCTTCGCACACCCACTCCGTCCGCGAAGAAGAGCGGACGCGCGTGGCGCGCGAGATTCACGACGAGTTGGGACAGATGCTCACCGCGCTCAAAATGGACTTGACCTTGCTTGCGAGCAAGGCGGAAGCCGCCGGGGCGACCGTTTCCGCGCCGCTGATTATCCAAGAGTTGCAATCGATGAGCGGTGTGCTCGACGATATGATTCGATCGGTGCGGCGCATCGCCACCGAGTTGCGTCCCGAGGTGCTCGATCATTTGGACCTGCGCGGCGCCATGGAATGGCAGCTCCGGGAATTTCAATCCCGCACCGGCATCCGGTGCCGATTGGTCTCGAACGTCGAAGAGGTGAACTTCGATCGCGACCGCGCCACCGCCGTCTTTCGCATCTTTCAGGAAACCTTGACCAACATCGCGCGCCATGCCAACGCCCACGAAGCCACCATCCATTTGAACGAAGAAGCCGGTTACCTTCTCCTCGAGGTGCAGGACGACGGCGTCGGCATTCCCCAAAAAGAAATTCACAATCCCAACGCCTGGGGATTGGTGGGCATGAGCGAGCGCGCCCTCTTGTTAGGAGGCAGCTTCAACATTTCGGGAATCGAGAATCAAGGAACTCAAGTGACTTTGCGCGTGCCCATGGATCAACCGTCCATGATGTGAAGGGCTCCTGATGAAAAAAATGAAGCGCCGTGAATCCAGTCGAGAGACGACGACCCGAAAGCCCGCGGGACGCGGCCCCCTGCGCGTGCTGATCGCCGACGATCATCCGCTGATTCGGGAAGGCCTGAAAAAAATCCTGCGCGAAGAAACGGATATGGTGGTGGTGGGAGAAGCGGCCCAAGCCGATGAGATCTTCGATCGGCTCGATCATCTACCGGTCGACGTGGTGCTCTTGGATATTTCGCTGCCTCAGAAAAGCGGCCTGGAGGTTTTGAAAGATTTGAAACTGAAATATCCGGCGGTGCAGGTTCTGATTTTGAGCATGCACCCGGAGGACCGCTTCGCCATCCGCGCGTTGAAGGCCGGGGCCGCCGGATACATCACTAAAGATGAAGCCGCCGGCATTCTCGTCGAAGCGCTGCGCGCCGTTGCCGCCGGGAAAAAACATATCAGCGCCTCGCTGGCGCAACGGCTGGCCGCCGAAGTGGGCGTTCATCGCCCCGGCCAATTGCACGAAGGACTTTCGGATCGAGAGTTTCAGGTGCTTTGTCTTCTGGCCGCCGGAAAAACCGTCAAAGAGATCGCCCTCCATCTCTCCTTGAGCGCCAACACGGTTCACACGTATCGGGCTCGAGTCTTTGAGAAGATGAAGATGGGTTCGGTCGTGGAGTTGACGCGATACGCCATGGAGAACCGGTTGATCGAATAGAATTTCTTTTCGCAGTGACGCCCCTCACTTTTTCTTTGTCACAATATTTGCGACAGAAGAATCAGAATTCGGGTGATACCGTCGGCGTCGGTGAGGTTCTACAGTAGCGCTCTCATTCACGCGATTCTACCAATTTGAAAAAAAGGAACCGGGCAGCGGGCCCGGTCATGGGGTCAAACCATGAAGGTTTTGATCGCGGACAATTCACAGCCCGTCTGTGCGCGACTCGAGCGACTGCTTTCGGAGTTCCTGGAAGTCGACCAGATTGCGGAAGTCAACGATCTTCAATCCGCCCTGCTATTCAGCCAGAGGCTGCGGCCGGACGTCGTCATCATCGACCCCTGGCGCCTCGATGCAGACGACGCAGCCGTCCTCGCCCAGATCAAGAAGGAACAACCCGCGCCCGTGGTCATCGTTTGGACTGAATGTCCGGCCCCGCGATATCTGGCCGCGTGTCGTCATGCCGGCGCCGATTTTCTTTTCAATAAGGCCACCGAATTTATGAAGGTCGGTCAAGTGATGAGGCTGCTGACGCGGAAGTCGCTGGCCGCCGCGGCCGGCGCCGCGGCCGGCGCCAACGACATCGTTCTCCGGGCTTTGTTGCCGCCGCGCCAACGCGGATTCGTCTTTGGAGAGTCGCCATGAAAAACCAACGCCGTCGCACTCCCGGTTCTCGCCGGAAATCTATCGACGTTAGACCACCGTTCGAAGAAGAAAAGTATCGCCGCCTCGTCGAGAGCGTTCGCGAATACGCCATCTTTATGCTCGATCCGCGGGGTCGGATCCTTACGTGGAATTTGGGGGCACAACGGCTGAGCGCTTACAGCTTCGACGACGTTTTCGAAAAGCCCGTGTCCTGCCTGCATCTCTCGGAGGACATCGCCGTTGGAAACCCGGAGCGCCTTTTGGAATCGGCGGTGAAAAACGGCTGGGCGGAAGAAGAAGGTTGGCGCCGGCGCCGAGACGGTTCGCGCTTCTGGGCCCACGCGGCCGTCACGGCTTTGTATCACAGCGACGGAAGTCTGCGCGGATTTTCGAACGTCATCCGCGACTTGACGGAGTGGAAATTTTCGCAGGACGCAAAGCGCGCCGACGTGGAGCGATTTCGCTTGGCCGTCGAAAGCCTCCGCGAATACGCCATCCTGATGCTGGATTCGAAAGGTCTGGTCACGAGTTGGAATTTGGGCGCCGAGCGCCTGGAAGGATACGCGGCTCACGAAATCGTCGGACAACATTTCTCCAGCTTCTTTCCGCGGGAAGATATTTTGGCGGGACGGGTGGAGCGCGCTTTGGCCCGAGCCGAAGCGGACGTCTCTTTTGAAGAGGACGGTTGGCTGGTGCGCAAGGACGGTTCGCGCTTCTGGGCCAACGTGGTCTTGACGGCGCTTCACGATGCGGAAGGCGCGCCGCGCGATTTCTCGCTGCTGATTCGGGATACGACCGACTCCAAGCTGAGCCAAGAGGCGCTTCGCTCCAGCGAAGAGCGTTTTCGATCCCTCTTTGAAAACGCCAACGACATTATCTACACGCACGATCTCTCCGGAAATTTCACCGGAATGAATCCCGCCGGCGAGCGCGCCTTGGGATACCCGCTCCACGAAATCGTCAACATGAACCTGGTGAACGTGCTGGCGCCGGAGTATCTCGAACCGGTGTTCAAGTGGATTCACAACTTGGGCGGCTCGTTCGATTCCCCCGTTTATGAGGTCAAAGCGATCACCCAAGACGGCCATCGCTTAACGTTGGAGGTCAACGCCCAGATTTTTCTCGTGGACGGCGCGCCCGCCGGTGTTCAAGGCATTGCGCGAGACATCACGGAGCGAAAAGCCGCCGAAGAAAAAATGCAAAAGCTGAACAGCGAATTCAAGCGGCAGCTCTCGGAGCTGGAAACGCTGAACAAGGAGCTGGAGATGTTCAGCTATTCCGTGTCGCACGATCTGCGCGCGCCGCTTCGGAGCATCGACGGCTTCAGCCGGGAGCTTCTGGAACGCCACGCCGATCAGCTCGACGACGAAGGCAAAGATTATCTGCGCCGCGTCCGCACTTCGACGCAGCGGATGGGCCATCTGATCGACGATCTGCTGAAACTTTCGCGCATCACGTCCAAGGAGATGAACTGGGAGATGGTGGACTTGAGCACCTTGGCGGCGGAGGCGTTGGCTACACTTCAGGCCGTGGAGCCGCAGCGAAAAGTGGAGACGGTAATTGCCGACTACGCCCATGCGAAAGGCGATCGGCATCTCTTGCAGGTGGTTCTTCACAACTTGCTGGAAAACGCCTGGAAATTTTCTTCGAAGCAATCCGAGGCGCGCATCGAGTTTGGCGTGATCTCGCTGGAGAATGGCCGGCGGTTCTTTTTTGTGCGCGACAACGGCGCCGGATTTGACATGCAATACGCGCACAAGCTGTTCGGACCTTTTCAGCGATTACATTCCGTGGACGAGTTCCCCGGCGCCGGTATTGGGCTGGCCATGGTCCAACGCATCATTCGCCGACACGGCGGACACGTCTGGGCGCAAGGAGCGGTGGGAAGAGGAGCGACGTTCTATTTTTCGCTTGGCGGAACCGTAGCCCCCGCGCGTCTGCCTCAGCCGGAGGCCTCGGCAACCGCCGCCGAAGAGTTCATTCTGGACGCCGATGCGCCACCCGATTCGCTGGGTTTACCGGTGAGATTGAAGAACTGGACACCGCCGTCATAGATTGCGGAAAGCATGCTCTGGCAGCCCCGGCGGATTGCGCCGGGGGCTTTTGCGCGCGTTCATGGAAAATCCCCCAGCCTAAAAAACGGCTGGGGCTACCACAGCCTTCTCGTGGCGCAGACACCCGCCGCGACGAGTGTCTGCCTCACCGCGGAAAAAACAATGGCCGGCCACGAATTCAATTCAGCAATCCATCCGCTTCGGGTTCTTCTTGTGGAAGATTCCGAAGATGACGCGGCGTTGCTGACGCTGGAACTTCGGCGGGGCGGCTTCAATCCGGCGATGCTTCGCGTCGACACGCCTGAAGCCCTGCTGGGCGCGCTCCAAAGCGACTCCTGGGACATCGCTTTTTGCGATTACGCCATGCCTCGCTTCAGCGGACCTTCGGCCTTGGCGCTGATTCAGAAAACCAATCCACGATTGCCGGTCATCCTGATCTCCGGCACGGTGAGTGAAGACACCGCCGTTTTGGGAATTGGCAACGGCGCTCAGGACTATCTCCTCAAAGACAACTTGCAGCGCTTGGTCCCGACGGTGGAACGAATCCTTCGTGAGCAAATGACCCGAAAAATTCATTGGCTCGCCGACGCGAAACTCGCCGAGGACGAGCGTCGCTATCGCGCGCTCATCGAAAACTTGCCCGAAGTCGTCTTTCAAACGGACGCGGATGGACGCTGGGTTTTTCTGAATCCCGCCTGGACGGAGATCACCGGTTTTTCAGTTTCCGAAACGCTGGGCCATTCGCTCTTCGATTATCTATTCAGCGCCGATCGCTCTTTAGGCCGGCTGGAATTCTTCGCGCTGCTGGACGGAAGCAAAGAGAGTTGCCGTTACGACGCCCGCTATCGTCTCCGCAATGGCGACTTCTGCTGGATGGAAACCTTGGCGCGCCCGGTGGTCGACGCTCAAGGAAACATCGAGGGCCTCTCCGGCAGCCTGATTGATATTTCACATCGAAAACAGCCGATCGAACGGCAGGGAGCAAATTCCAAATCTGGAGAACAGTTGCTCACGGGCTCCGCGGCGGCGGACAACCGAGGGGCACGAAAATGATTCAACGTGATCGGGCTGCATCGGGGCACTCAAGGGCATGAAAACGATCCCGTCGATTTGAACCGGCTGCAACCTCGTTTCCGAAAGGATCGGGCTCTGTCTTTCGCCCCTCTGGGGCTCCATAGATACGCCGCGGGATTCCGGGGGCTTGCGCCCCCGGCTACTCAATGCCGTCCCTTGGGGACTATTTTCGGGGCAGAGCTTCGGCCCCGGTTGCCACTCAAAATTCATTTGGGTATAATATGCGCCGAAGAATCCTACAGATCGAAAAACTCTTAGCAGATCAAGGAAGTGATCCTTGGTCTTTGCAGCCACAGTGGACTTATTCGAAGCATTGCTCTAATGAAAGCCGGGAAGGGGGGACAAGCAGCGGCGTTTGCGAGTCGAACAGCCGCGCGCGAGTTCAAGCAACGAGTGAACCCGGTTGGGACCCTAGCTGAACCTGAGGCTCTTCTTTGCTGAGGCGGTTTCCGGAACGGGTATCTCCGTCTATCCGGGGAGGGCCGGGATGTTCCCCCAAACGCCAATACGATTCTTGCG
>CAZIDA010000218.1:0-6122 GCA_964537865.1 uncultured Acidobacteriota bacterium | reverse complement strand
GATTAGCACGCCGGATCAAGGAGGGGGGTTGGTGACCCCGCGCATTCCCTGCAGATTCTTCCTCGCGATGTTCAACAAGCGCGATCGGCAGTGCCGTAGGACTCACGACCTTCTAAGCTGAGCTGAGATGGAAGCGCTTGCTTTCCCCAGACTCCGATGACCAGGAATTCGCAGATTTGCAGTCGTCAGGACTTGAGGGCTTCCTACTACACTGATTTTTTCGCAACGCTTGATCCTTTTAGAATATTTCTTCAGAACACCATGGGAGAGAAAGCCAATGAACCCTGAGACAACTAGGAGTAACGCTTATCAAAGAGAGCCTTTTTTCTCGGCTCAACTCACGAAAGGATTTGTCCTCTTATTGATCCTATTTTGGTTTGGCGCCGCCAAAGAGTTGAATGCGCAACTATGCTCAACGCCCAATTTTGTGTTGGCGTCGGGTCCCCACATGAGCGGCTCCATTGGATTTGTAATCGCAGGCGATTTGAATGGCGATGGGAGACCGGACCTCATCGTCACCGGTGGTTTGTCCAATTCAATCACAGTCCTAATGAACAACGGTGATGGAACCTTCCGGACGGGAAGTAGCTATGCGGTGGGAGTGAGCCCCACATTTGTTCGGATCGCGGATTTGGATGGCGACGGAAAGATGGACCTGGCGGGGGCCGATCCATTCGGGAATTTGGTTTGGATCCTCTATGGAAACGGCGATGGAACTTTTCAAGCTCCGGTCAGCTATGCGACTGGACCCAATCCCGATCAGATCGATGTTGCGGATTTGAACGGGGATGGAATCCTGGATCTGGTGGTCCTCAATGTCGGCCAAACCACCCACGACTATTTTTCTGTTCCCGGTGACATTGCGGTTCTTCTCGGCACGGGAGGGAGGCATTTTGCATCCGCCGTGGAATATCACGCCGGATACAGTCCCGCGCTCATGACTGTAGGAGATTTCAATGGGGATGGCGTGCCGGATTTGGCGGTGGTTTCCGAAGATACGGTGATGGGCGCCGGCAGCCTCATGATCTTGTTAGGTGTGGGCGATGGAAGTTTCGTAACGAGTGGTAATTCCTACGTGGGCAGAGATGCCCGGTCGATTCTGGTGGGGGATTTCAATGGTGACGGCCATCAGGACCTGGCTTTAGGTTTTTCCTTGGCGAATAGTCCCAACTATTTGGTGATACTCACAGGGAATGGCGATGGCACATTTCAAGCCCCGATTCCTACTGGCGTAACCAGTTTGGTTTCGTCAATGTTCTGGGAAGATTTCAGTGGAGACGGCAAAAAGGACTTGGCCTATGTGACGACTGGGCAATTCGATATCATGATCGGGAATGGGGACGGCACATTTCAAGCGCCATCAGGATTTTCTTTGGGACCCAATTGGGGCGCGCTCGATGTCGTCGATATTAACGGAGACGGCTTGCCTGATTTTGTTGGAGCCGAATACGGGTCAACAGATTTGTCGTTCCTGTCGAATGTTTGTTCAGTGGAAACCAGTCAAAATGCCTTATCGCTTCCGCCCAATGGATCCTCAAGTCTGTTGACGCTGGGCACGATCGGAACAGTTCAAGCCGGCTATGCGTTGGCGGATTTCACGGGCAATAGCGCGCCGTATGGGACGGCTGTATTCACGCTCAAACAAAATGATGTGGTGGTGAGCGAGGCGGGGGTGCCGGCGTCTCCGCCAACAAAACTCGCAAGGATCTTCGTCGATTACCGGTCGAACATCTCGGCGAAATCCGGTCATGTGGACGCTGGGACCATCAGCACGAATACCGGCGTCGCTATCGCAAATCCGGGAGAGACTCCGGCCGAAGTCACCTTCACGCTCCGAGATCGCGAGGGCGCAACCGTGGCCACGGGAACGGGAACGATTCCGGCTCACGGGCATCGTTCCAGATTCATTGACCACCTCAACGATCCGGACATCGCTCCGAATTTTAATTGGCCTTCCACATTCGGCGCCGCCATCGAGTTTGGATCACTCGAAGTCAGCAGCACCGAACCGGTCTCGGTCTTGGGCCTGAGGATGGCTACCAATCAACGCTACAATACCCTGATGACGACGACGCCGATTGCCGATGAAACCCAATCGCCCAGCAGTGGAACCATATACCTCCCGCGCATCGTGGACGGTGGAGGATGGAAAACGACACTGATTCTGATGAACACGAGCGCTCAGACGGAAACCGGCACTGTCCGTTTGTTTGATGCCAATGGCCAACCGCTTCAAGTGCAACTGGTCGACGGCTCCGCCGCCGCGGTGTTTCCTTACGTCGTTCCGGCGAACGGCATTTCCATTTTCGAGACCGCCGATTTGCCCGCTGCAACTCTGGAAGGCTCGGTGCAACTCACACCGGACCCGCAAACCTCGGCGCCAGTGGCCTCAGGCCTTTTCAGTTTTGCGCAGGGAGGAATTCTTGTCACCGAATCCGGGATTCCATCGATTGCGGCAACGTCGCACGCTCGAATCTTCATCGATCAGACGAACGGACATCTCACTGGGTTGGCCATCGCCAATCCCAGCAGCGCGCCGATGACCTTCACGGTCAAGGCATATCAAGAGGACGGGGTTACCCCGGCCGGCGCCGGCACGAATTCATTTACGCTGCCGGGCAACGCGGAGATGGCGGGATTCATGGACCGATTCGTCTCCGGTCTGCCGCCGGGATTCTTGGGGATCATGGACATATCCACAAGGACAACGCCGTTTGGGCCAACGGGGTTCTTCGTTCCTTTGACACTCCGTATGCTGTACAACGAGCGAAACGAGTTCTTGATCACGACATTTCCGGTGGCCGATCTCACGCGTCCGGCCCCCACGCCGATCGTCTTTCCACAAATCGCCGACGGCATCAGCGTCGGTCAGTACCAGACACAATTCATTATGCTGGGCACAGGCGCGGCGGTAGACGCCACTCTCAACTTCTTCGGCGATGACGGCTCTCCGCTTGCTATCGGAATGCTCAATCGGTGATCGATGAGAATCTAAAATCGACGCGTGATGCCTTCTCGATGAAAGCCGCCGGATTCTGATCGAGTGGTATGAGTCCCGCTGGGAGGCGATAGTGTCGGAGGCGGATCGTCGCCCAAGGGAGGATTGTTGGCAAAACTCAGGATATCATTGGAGGGGATGGTTGAACTGAAATTCGTTCCGGCGTTCGGCCCCAACCGGATTTGCGCGTACATCGAGCCTGCGATGTAAGAGTATGGAATTCGAACCAGGGAAAAGCTGACCGGGATATCAACTTCTTCCGCGCTCGCTTCGTCGTCGGCCACGACTTCATACGTGAACGACACGGAAGGAACGGCTGTGGGTCCGGTGTTCGTGAAGCTGGTCGTGGAAGGATCCAGAAGCGCCAGCTTGAGAATCGAGTCCGTGCCCACGACGGTGGGTTTCCATTCCAGATGAATTCCCGGCAGAACGTTCAAGATGGTGACTTGAATTTGCGTCCCATGAGCCGCCGGCTTGGCGGCCACATTCGCAGGCGTGTGCTGAGGATCGTTCTCCTCCGTGACGCTGGTCAAGGCGTTGGGAATTCTTTCGAAGACTTTCATTGTGCTGACTTGAACTCCCGGCGGATCGGTGTTGACGAGCGTGACGCCAATCTCATCGAATGAAAAAGCAACCGGAAAGGAGTTCACGTTTTCGATTTGCAGCCCGTTGGGCGGCGTCACCGTGATCAACGCCGTCACCGCGCTGTTGGAAGGAAGATTCGCTTCTCCCAGATTGGCGCGTACTCCCAAAACATGGATGATGTCTCCTTTGGCGGCGCTCCCGCTTATTGGGAACATGATTCCGTCGTTGGAGGGCGTGAGCACGGCCGGTCCGATCACGATCGGCGAAGTGGCCGGTTCGCTTTGCACGTAAGCCGTGCGCGCGCCGGCAGCCACGGCGCCGGCTGTGGCGAAAGTTTGCGTTCCATCGGCGGCGTTGACGATAGCGTAGACCGGATGATACGTCACCGTCATCGTCGTTCCGGCGGGAAACACACCGGGAACGTCGCACATCAAAACCAGATCGCCCAACACCTCCGCCTGTCCATGCATTCGCACCATGGCAGGCGTGCCACCCAAGATGAAGTGCGGTTGCGCTTCAAGGAGTGCGCTTCCCGCCATCAAGAATCCCATCGAAACGAGACCCAACACCAGAGACCGCCGGGAAAGGGCTTTCATCATTTCACTCCTCTTTCCAAAAAACATTCAGGCTCTCCGAAAAGGAAATCGACGGCCTGTCATTTCTGGACTGGCGCAGGGAGCGGGAAGAGATTCGATGGAAATTGAGCAGGAACTCCAGTCGGATGGAACGTCACCATTATATTCGGTCGACGCGCCACATCCAACGAGAAAGATTCTCGCCGGGGAATTCTCTGAACTGTCCGAATGGTCGAGCTTTGGTCGATACTAGATTCCAGGGCCTTCAATAATCAGTCCTCCGCCAGGAGGACGGAAAATCTTTAGCCCGATACGTGAGTACCAGGAAAAGGATCGCACAAGGATACGAGTCCGGCCACGCCGGACGACAGTTTTTTCGCAACCCGGACTGGAAAGATCGCGCGGAATCTGCCGTCCCGCCACGCGGGACTGACCAAGTTGGTGGCGCAGTCGAGCCTGTCGTGTGAGTGAGGGTGGCGGCACTTCCACGCGGTCGCGAAAATCTGTCTGCCCATTGCGATTGTTTCATCGGTAGTGGGTCAGTTTCCAGGGTGGCACAGGCCTCTGGCCTGTGGTTCACGCGCAGGCGTCCACGTCCGCCCTGGCGGGATGCGCGTGTCACATTCAAACTGACCCACTACCGTTTCATCTGGTACCCAAGAGCTGCGTCCTTGAAGAACCCGGGCGCGCTACCCACGCCGTTCCCCCAAGGGGAAAAGTCCGGTAGCCCAGGGTTGTCCGCCTGCTTTTGGCGGACTACCCTGGGTCACGAATGACCCCCTCATCGCCGGCACAACCCCGCGGGGGTTGTGAAGTCAATTCTGGAATTTATTGCCGACGTCCACCCAACGTAGCTCTCCGCCGCGGCGGATCGGAGCAACGTTGGGCTTTGAGCCGCAGCGCCATTGGCGCTGAGGCGGTGGCGCAGCCGAGTCCGTTGTGTGGACGAGGGTGGCGGCCAGTACCAAACACAATTCATTTTGTTAGGAACCGGCGCACAGGTGAACGCTACTCTTAATTTCTTTGGTGATGATGGATCACCGCCGTTGATCGGGTTGCCCAATCAGTAATTGAATGGCGTTATCGAGGAAGCCGGAGGGGCCGGTGTTCATTCCGGCCCTTCCAAACTGAGATGGTGATCTACTGTGGGTGTTTGGTATATCGCAGGTACGGCTTGACGGTTCTGACACCCGCCGGGAACTTCTGCTTGGCTTCGTGGTCGGGGATCGCGGTCGAAATGATCACGTCCTGTCCGGGTTTCCAGTTGACCGGCGTCGAGACGCTGTGCTTGGCGGTCAATTGCAGCGAGTCGATGACTCGAAGAATCTCTTCGAAGTTGCGTCCCGTGCTGGCCGGGTAAGTGATCATCAGCTTCACTTTCTTATCCGGACCGATGACGAAGACCGATCGCACCGTGAAGGTTTCGCTGGCCGACGGGTGGATCATGTCGTAGAGATTCGAAATCTTCCGGTCCGGATCGGCGATGAGCGGATAGTTCAGCGCGTGACCCTGTGTTTCCTTGATGTCTCCCGCCCAATTTTTGTGATCGTCCAAAGGATCGACACTCAAGCCGATCACCTTCACGTGCCGCTTGTCAAACTCCGATTTCAGCCGCGCCACTTCGCCCAGTTCCGTGGTACAGACCGGGGTGAAATCTTTCGGATGGGAAAAGAGAACTGCCCAATCATCTCCCACCCACTGATGAAACTTGATGGGACCTTCGGTCGTTTGCGCCGTGAAATCCGGCGCCGTATCGCCCAGTCGAATTGCCATAACGCTTCTCCTCTCTTGGAAGCCGAGAGAAAGACCGCGCCCCGCGGACGGAAGGAGAGTCTTCCCCGGCCATTGATGGTACCAACCGCCCAACTCGAGCGTCCTTGCTCTAAATTGTGATTGGCGAATTTGTCGTCTTCACTTTAACCGTCCGCTTCTCCGTTTGTCAATACATCGAGACAGGTTTTCAT
>CAZIDA010000217.1:0-6163 GCA_964537865.1 uncultured Acidobacteriota bacterium | reverse complement strand
GGTTCTGGCGGTCCGGGATTCGCCAAAGACGCGGCGAATCCCGGCTACCCAAACACCGCACATCAGCTATTTTTGAGCAGGCTTCGTCAAATCCAACAGAAATGCGTCGTCGCAGGAATACAGGCCCCGGTAATGCGCGCGCATCTCTTGAAGAAAAGGAGCGGAATCCGGTTCCCGCGACATCTGGATGGCGGCAAACAACGTGCCGCCCTGCGCTATCAACGACCGCACTTTCGAGAGATGCCAGTCGGGACGCTGGAGCGTCCATCCCTGCAAACCGGAGTAATAATACAACACCGGGCTCAGATCGTTTCCTCCCCGGTTCAGCGAGTATTCGCCCGCCGCCACCAATTTCGTCGATGGGGTCGCATACTTCTTGATCGCCTGCGCCAGTTCCCATCGCGGCACATCGGCAGGAACTTGCGGATTGGCCGTGAAGACGTCGTTGCGCCGTTGATAGGCCATCAGGCAGATGAGAAGCGCTCCGACAATGAATCCCAGATAAGCGAGCCGGCGGCTGAGCAAGAATGAAATTCGAGAAGGAATCAGCGTGATGAGCGCAGCGTAAATGGCCAGCGCGCCTAACGCAATGAAGATTGCGAAAATCGGAATGGCTGCCAGTTGGCGATAGGGCGCATCGATTTGGCCCTCCGCCACAACGCCGAAATAGAAGAAGACCGATCCCAGGTACGCGAAAAACAATCCACCTCGCCGAATTACCAGGGCGGCCAAAGTCCCGACGCCAAGGAGCAAGATCCCAATCTTCCCGGCCAAAATTCCGGCCAGCCTTTCACCCATCACCTGATACCATTGCGCTTCTCGCAGCATCGTCAAGCTCTGGAATTTGTCGTGCCCGGTGTGGCCCAGTCCGCCGAAGACGCCAAACACATCAATGTATGTGTGCGCGAGATGATAGGCGTACGCGTACCACAACAGCGGGAGAATCAACGACAGGAGGAAGAGCCCAGTCGAGGCGGCGTATCGCTTCCATTCGAAGTGAAATTTCCGGAACGCGATCCACAAAAGCGGAATGACCAAGTACAAAGGTTCCAACTTCAGCGCCACCGCCAATGTGAAGCTGATCAACGCCAGCACGCCGTCTTTCTTCCGCTCGTGCTCAATAAACTCCGCAAAATGAAACAAGGCCACTACACAGAGGGCGATCATGACGGGATCGGAAAACAAGAGACGCCCGAACATGTTATAGAGCGGCATGATGGCGCACGCCAGCGCAGCCAGGAGCGCCACAAGGGAATTCGTCTCTCTCTTGGTCAAGCGGAAGACGTAAAGCGCCATCAGCAGATAGGCGATCAACGGAATCACGCGCACAGAATAGGGATTGAACCCGAACACCGGATAGAGCAGACCGGCGAGATACGGAACCAGCGGAAATTCCATGGCCGTGATGCGCGACGGGAAAGCCGGCCAATTGATTTGCGGATGAAAGAAATTGAATCCGTGATGCCAGTAATTCGTCGAGATGGTGATGTAATCAATTTCTTTCCAGAACGTGCGATCCAGCCCCGGCGCCTTGATCGTCGCCAAGCGAATAGCCAGGCAAGCAAGCAGGATCAGGGCCAGCAGTGTCTTCTGAAGCCTGGGTGAGAGGGTTTCCTCGCCCAACAGCTCGCCATAAACGGTTTTCCATTTCTTCAGCAGGTTTGTCATAATCGGCAGCCAATCTTCAACGGCTCAACTCACCGGACGCCTCAAATCAAACAAGAGATAATCGCGCGATTCCACCAAGACCGGATATTGCTTCTTGAGGATTTTCAGAAAGGGCCGGCATTGAGGAATGCGCGTGATCTGCTCCGCCGCAAAAAACGCCGCGCCTCGGTGAATGTAGTCTTTGATTTCTTCAGGGGTCCATTGATTGTCCCCCAAAGACCAACCTTGCAAGCCGGAATAATAATACAAGACGGGACTCAGATCGTGGCGGCCATGCGCGTACAGCGCATATTCTCCCAAGGTCAGAAGCTTTCCGTTCCCCGGCGAATTGGCGCGAATGACTTGCGCGATTGCCCACTTGTCCTGATCGGCCGGCTGCAACGGCTGCTTGTAAAAAATATCCACGCGCCTCTTGACTCCCATCACCGAAACGAACATCAGCCCCAGAAGCACAATCGCCATAAAGACGCTTCTTCTCTGGGCAGCGGACTTCCAAATCAAGAAGATCACACTCAGGACACATGTGGATGTGAAGATGGCGCCCACGGCGATAAAGAGCGAGAAGGGCGGCATGATCGGCCACTGATAATAGGAGGCGCCCTCATTGGACTGAGCCATCAGTCCAATATAACCGAGGATCGCCAGCAGGTACCAATACAAGAGCGCGCCGCGCCGGCGAATGATCGTCCCCAGCGCTCCGTAAGCCAGAAGCAACAGACCGACCTTGCCCGCCAGAATCCCTTGCAACCGCTCCCACATGGTGTTGTACCAGCCCGGGGATCTCCACATCATGAGCGTTTCAAACTTGCGGTCATCAAAAATGTAAAACAGATCGATGGAGGTGTATTTCACATAAAGAGCGTAAGCGAACCAGAGCGCCGGAAGGATCAACGCCAGCAAAACCAGCTTGAGCAGACCCCCATACTGTTTCGGCGCCCAGCCGTAACGCCGAAACACAATCCAGGCCAATGGGAGGAGCAAGTAGAGCGGATAGAGTTTCAAGGCAATCGCGAGCGTGAACGCGAGCAGGGTGATGATCCAGTCTCGGCGCCGGTGAAAATCCACCCACTCCGCAAAATGGTAAATCGTCATCACCGACGCCGCCACCATCGTGGAATCTGAGAAGAGAAAACGTCCGTAAAAATGGTACAGCGGCATGAGCGAAGATGCGAAGGCGGCCAGCAATCCCACGATCGGTCCCAGCTCCCGCTTCCCCAGCCGAAAAACATAGACAGTCATCAAAAGAAATCCGAGCATGGGAAGGACCCGCACCGAATAGACGTTGAAGCCCAAGATCGAATACAAAAGCGACGCCAGATATGGAATGATGGGAAACTCCATGGCCGTGACCCGCGGAGGATCAGCCGGCCAACTCACTTCCGGATGAAAGAAATTGAATCCGTGATGCCAGTAGTTCGTGGAGATCTCGAGGTAATCGATCTCCTTCCATTGCGTGCGGTCCAACGCCGGCGACGGCATGGTCCAGAGATGAATGCCGGCGCAAACCAGCAAAATGATCCAGAGGATGACCTTTTGCTGACGCGGCGTCAAAGCATCCGGACGGAACGATCGATCAATCAAGTCAAACCAATTGGCCAGTAGATTTCTCATGTCAATGAGCCGGCTGCCTTTTCAAGTCGGGCGAAGAGAGAGCGGCATGTGTCGCCGGCGGTTCCGCCTCGAGCCATCCGTTTTTGTCGAGAATTCCTTCGAGAGCGTGCGCCACGATGCGATGCCCTTCCGCATTCCAATGCCAAGAATCTTCGAAGTAGACCGGCTGCCGAGGGTCCCCCTTCAAGATGGGAGTCAGATTGATGCTTTGAATTCCTAATCGTTCGGAGATCGCTTCCAAATGTTCCCACGGCAGATTGAAATCAAATCTCGAACGATCGTTGAGATTCAGATTCCACGGATAATAGTGAATCTCCTGCGGCTCGGAAACGGCCACGGCGCCGGGAACGAAGCAGACGAGGAACTTCGCCTTTGATTGCGCCGCCACGCGACTCATCTCGCTCAAATCGAAAGCAACCTTCTCCAGGTCCTCACCGGTGTAAACGCTGTTGTTGGCCTTGTCGTAATACTGCAGCAAGGCCATTCCGTAACGCCAGGGCGCGTCCTTGCCCGTGACACGCTCTTCCAGCTTTGTCGTCCAACGATCGTAATGGGCTATGAGTTGCGACCGGTCGAGGAGATGCTGAAAGCGGGACGATTGCGGATGCGTGAAACCGATTTCTTCGAGCCGCTCGGCGCGAGTCAAGACCGCTTGAGTAAATTCATCGATGAAGAATTGATAGAGAACGATATCCGGCTTGAAGAGCGGACAGAGTTCCTTGAGCTGCGGAAGCTCTTCAGCGGGGCCGTATCCGGTGACGCCCGCGTCGATCACCTGAACCGTCCGCGGGGCTTCCTTCTCCGACAAAAGTCTCCGCAGAATCGCCGGATAAGATTCCCGGTAAGGCAGCCCTTCCGGCATGGAGAAGGCGTCCCCCACCACCAAGATTCTGAGAGTATCCGGCGTGGGGCGATTCACCGAAATCTCCGGACTCGTCATGCCGAACGAATTTGTGCGCACCACGTAATCGTAGTTGTTGTACTTCAGATGAGTCGTCTGGTTCGGTTTCAAGGAATAGACCCGCGTGGGATCGGGTTGAAGCGCCGGATATTCTCCCCAGCGCCCCGCTTCGACCGGATAAAAGCGGGCCAAAGTGAACTCCAGCGCCGCGACTATAGCGACTATCACAATTGCGGCCACCGCCCAGGATCGCCATCGTTGCCGCGACCGCGCATCAATCATCAAAGCGACGCCACCAAACAGAATGCCGCCCATCAACGCCAGACCGCCCATTTGTGGGGGCAAGAGAAAGAGTTGGGCGAAGGCTGCAAAGGCAACCGCCCATCGTGCGAATCGTTTCAGCTTCCCAAATTCCCCGGCGGCCGAAAACTCCATCAAGCCGAAAAAGAGAAGGCAGAGCGCCAGAAGCCACGAGAAGGCGCGATACTTTAGCCCGGGGCCCAGGCGATGGTCGATCGCGAGAAGGGCTGCGATCGTCGCCAAGCTCACGACCCATTCCAGAACTCCCAACGCGCGTTGCCACTTTGCATCCTTGATGATTCTTTGCACCCGGTTGACGATCCACTCCACAATCCAAGCAGCCGGAAAGGAAGCCATTAAGACGACGGCGGCGGAGATCAGGTGCAGCTTGATACGCGGCGCGAAGAACACGGTGGTCCACTCGAGCGGCGTTTGATGGAGCAAGTAAACGCCGTAGGACTCAAGCCCCATCCACGTGACCACGGAAGCCAGCAGATGAATCCTGCTGAGAAGGATTCGCCAAACT
This sequence comes from uncultured Acidobacteriota bacterium, assembly GCA_964537865.1. Classification (GTDB taxonomy): domain Bacteria; phylum Acidobacteriota; class Terriglobia; order JAIQFV01; family JAIQFV01; genus CAZIDA01. Next base: position 1,157 of record CAZIDA010000217.1, on the reverse strand, counting down.
CCGTAAAAAATCCCGGTGAGTCCGATGCTCACCAGAAGATTGGAAACCAAGCTGCCTGTGAGCGTGAACGAGCATCCCAGTCCGATCAAGTAAATCGGCAGCGCGCTCGCCAAAACCGCAATGCCGCTGGGGACCGCCGATTTTTTTCCAGATCGGCGATAAAGATATTGGGCCACGGCCATGCCCACGCAAAATTCAGCGAGCCGTGTGCCAAAGAAAATTCCGGTCATCCAGTAATAGAGATGATGCGAGAAGAGAATCCCGAGGAGGCGAAAGATGATGGTGAGGGCGATCGTGATTCCCAGGAAGTATTTTAATTCGACCTTCTTCATCAAGCGCCACAGGAGCGGGAACATCAGGTAAAGCTGCAGGATCGTCCACACAAACCACCACGACGGCGAAATGTAGAAGAAGAGCGAATTCGTGAAGCGCAAACCGAACAGGCTGAGCAGCGTCTCCCGGCTCGCGAAGCTCAATGGGCTTCCTGGAATCACCAGAGCCCCGGCCAAAATCACAAAATGCATGGCCACGTACAAAGGAAAAATCTTGGAGAGGCGCCGATGAAAGAAAGTGGAAAAGCGGTTTTCTTGGTCGGACGAGTGAAGCGCCGACCAAGCCAGGCCCAGTCCACTCGCCAAAATAAAAACGCCGGGGCCACTGTCGCCCAACCATCCCAGAAATTGAACGGCGGAAACGAGGAAGGAAGCGCTGTGAGGAAAAATATTTCGAACTCGTTCCGACCAAGCCGGCCAGTCGTTGGAGGGATTGGTAAACCACGGTCCCGGCCCAAATTCCTCGACAAAGTGGTTCAGCAAAATGCCGACAAGCGCCAGCGCCTTGATGGGATTGAGCCAGTCCAATTGCGGAACCGGTTTTCTGCCGGCGCTCATTGAGGCCATTCTCCCTGAAGCCCGGTATGACGGAGACGCGGGGGCCGCCCAGGAAGCTGGGTCGCTGTCCGAATCTTTTGCTACCACGGCAGCCAACTCCTTGGGCCGTACACGATGAAACATACGATCACGAACCAGATGGCGACATTGATGAGGGTGGGAAGGTCGGTCATCAGTAGTCGCGATGGATCACCGCCTTCATTGCGTTTCTGGACCAAGTAAAGGTACCGGAAAACTCCATACATCACTGAAGGCGCCGTCAACACC
>CAZIDA010000216.1:0-6176 GCA_964537865.1 uncultured Acidobacteriota bacterium | reverse complement strand
ACTCAAACACCTCTCCGTGGTACTTGTTCCCGCCGGAGCGCGTCGCGATGTTCACGATGGCGCCGCTGTTGCGTCCGTACTCGGCGCTGAACGTGGAATTGTCCGAGGTGAATTCCGCGACGGTGTTGATCGACGGCTGAAAGGTGATTTGGTTCTGAACCATGTCGTTGAGGTTGATGCCGTTGATCATGAAGTTGACCGTGTCTTCGCGGTTGCCGGCGGTGTCGAAAGCGAACGCGCCTTGACCGCGCAACGGCGCCGTCAAAAATCCGTTCTGCGGCTGAACGACGGAGCCGGGCAGCAGCAGACCGAGGTCCACGAAATGGCGACCGTTCAACGGAATCTCTTGAACGGTGCGTTGCGTGATCGTTTGGCCGACTTCCATCGTCGTCGACTGAATCACCGGCGCCGCCGCTTCCACGTTGACGGTTTGAGAAACTTGGCCGACTACCAGGGCCAGGTCCAAATCCGTGGTCGTGGCGACTTGTACAATGACTTGATTCACCACGCGGGTTTGAAATCCCTGCGCCTGAGCCGTCACCCGGTACGTTCCCACCGGCAACGACACGAGTTGATATTGTCCGGTGGAACCGCTGACGGTGTCGCGATCCACGCCGGTGGTCATGTTATGGGCCGTGACTTTGGCGCCCACGATCGCCGCGCCTTGAGCGTCCACCACGTTCCCGGAGACGGCCCCGACAGATTGAGCCGAAGTTAACTGCGTCAGACCGAGCAACGCCGCCACAGCCAACATGAGTGTGAGAAATTTCCAACTTTGAATGAGCCTAGGGTCTTTCATCCTACCTCCTGAGGTTATGGGTTTAACAGCTACAACAAGACTAAAGTGCCCAGCCTCCGGATGCTTCTGCGGTGACCCGCACCGCTAAGCCAAAATGCAGATTGAATTGTGTAATTCGAAAAGGAATACGAGGAAAAGTTAACTTAAGAATTTGTTCCACGCAATGGAACAGTTTTATTTTTTTAACGGATTGTTCCAGCGGCTAAGCCCGCCGCGCCGCCGGGTGAAGATACGGCCTTTGGAGAACGGAGACGACGCCCGGTGGCAGGATCCTTCGGAGATGGTGGGTCAGCATGGCCATTCGAAGCGAGTCGAGCGATTCCTCGGAGAGATGTTTGGGGAATTGGATGACCTGAAGATGCGGCGGCAGATGACGCAAAAAGCCTTTGCCGCAGAGCGGAGAAACATAAATGTACTTCACCTGAGCCAACTTCGCAGGAAGGTGGGCCTCGTCCGAAGAGAGGACCGAATGAATGCGCCCGATCACGGACTGGTAACCCAAAGCGCGAAGGGCATTCCGAAAATTCGAGAAGTAGTCGAGATTCGACACCACCATCAGAATGCCGCCCTTCCGCGCGCATTGGATGATCGTGGAGACGAATTCGGGCCGCAAGCGAATCTTCAACGGAATCTTGTGGTGCTGATCCGCGATTTTCTTCACGTCCTTCCAATGAAAATCGGTGGTGATCAAGAAGCTGGCCTTCGCGATCAAGGCCTCGAATCGCCGACCGTCCGTCAGCAGGTCGTTAATGAGCACCGGGTGCGCGACCGCGCCCGTGCGGGAGGCGATCTCCGACGCGAACAACTGGATCTGCTCGGTGTTGCATTCCACCACCAAACAGGAAATATCGGGACGCCGGCGGGCGTCGGTCAGATCGTGAAGCAGCGCCAAATAATTTTGCGGGGAAAACTGCAGCCGCCGCGCTTCGTCCAAATGGCGATCCACCATCGACACCAACGACACCAAGTAACTCTGCTCGAAATTCTCTCGCTCCAGCGAACCCACCCGCGCCCCACTGCCGGCGCGAATCTCAATCAACCCTTCTTCCTGAAGGCGGTGGTAAATCTTGAGGACCGTCTTGGGATTGAGACCGAGCGTGCGCGCCAAGGTTCGCACCGTGGGCAGACGATGGCGATGCTTGAGCTCGCCCATGTGCAGCGCCGCCGTAAGCTGATTCTTGATTTGATCGAAGTAAGGAAGCTTGCTCGATTTGACGAGAGAGAATTGCATGCGTCTCCTTCACAACTTCCTGCGACCAGATTTTTGCCTTCCGATAATAATGAAATAAGAAGGATGGCATTTTATCAGAATCCGAGCAAAGAAGGAGGATGCGGGGAGGCCGGGCGATTCATTCTGTGAGATAATTTCACTTTGACAAAACGAGGAAGTGGAATTTGAACCGAATCTCAAAACCGCTTTGCCTCGGCATGCTGGCAGCCATGACGGCGACGCTGCTGGGGTTGAATCCTTCACCGGCTTGGGCGCAGCAGAAGCTGGTGTTCAAGGACGGCACGACCGAGGATGTGGCGGCGTATGAGGTGAAGGGAGATCGCGTCCGATTCAAATCCATCGATCGGAACGAGTGGGAAGAAGTGCCGCTGAGCCTGGTGGATTTAGTGGCTACGAAAAAGCTGAACGCCAAGAATACGGAAGAGCTGAGGGAGCTACAGAAGATTCCTCTCGGTAAGCCCGGCGGAAAATCGCGCGGCCACGCCGGCGCGCCCCCGGAAAAGCGTGTGGAGGATGTCGAGGTAGCCCCGGGAGTGAAGCTGTCCAACGCATACGGCGTGTATGTTTGGGATGGAAAACAGATTCTCCAACTTTCTGAGGCCGGGGCTCGCTCTCAGAAAGACAAGCGAAACATCATTATCAACATGGTGGCCCCATTGCCCATCATGAAGCAAAAGACGTACATTCAACTTGACGGGCCCACCTCGGACAGGCCGCTTCACACGAGTTCACCGGTGTTTTACGCGTACCTGCCGGATGGTCGCGGCGGCGACCTCTCGCTGTTCCGAATGATCGTGACCAAGTCGGCGCGCGTTTTGAAAGAAGTCGCACATTCGCAAATTACCGGCAGCGACAGCGAGCGCTCTCAGACTTTTATTTTCACGCCGTCGATTCGCGTGGCCGAAAACGTTTACAAGATTTTTCCCACGAAACCGCTGGAAGCAGGCGAGTACTGCTTGTTGGAGTTGACACCGGAGCAAAATCAATTCGAAACCCTGGTGTGGGATTTCTCCGTGGTGAAGTGACGACGCGATGGAATTTGATTTCGCGATGCGGCGTTTACCGGGCCGGTGAGCCATTCATCGATGATGGATTCGATCAAATGATCCGTCTCATGAATCTGGAGCAATACAGATTAACTTGGTGAACTTCAACAGGTTAATTCTTGAAAATCTGAATACCGATTTTCATAGCCAAAATCCTATATTCTGGATTATTTTTTGAGCCGAGGAGCGACGCTAAATATCTTTTGCCGAATCAAGAAATTAGTCCGAGAATAGAATTGCTTTTTTGTGGCAGCAGATTTGCTATGGAAGAATTGAAACAGAGGTGTGCTCCGAAGCGTCTTTGAGGGTTGGCGAAGACGATCGAGGAAAGCAAGACGTCAAAATTCGTTTGGTCTCGGTTGCTGGATTCAGTAAGCCCCTAAGGAGTCGCTTCTTTCTTGAGGGAAGACGGCTTCCGCAAAGGCCGGCCCGAGAGCCCGTTCGTGCGTTATGACTCGCTTTGCCCCATTTTCGTTTAAGTCCATACTGATCGCTTTGATCACGTTAGGCGTGATCGTGTTTGGGGCTATCAATTTTTCGAAGCGCACCGAGGGCAATGCCTGGGTGGCGCCGGACGACGGGGTCTCATGGCGAGATTCCGGCCACGGGGTTCAGGCGTGGATCGTGGAGCCGGGCGGTCCGGGCGAGAAGGCCGGGATACGCGCCGGCGACACGCTCATTTCCATCGAAGGGCGCGAGGTCCACGACTCCATCGAAGTCACGCAACAGTTGTTTCGCTTGGGCGTGTGGACGAAAGCCAACTACCATCTCGTCCGCGAAGGCATCCCCATCGACACGCGGGTGATCATTGCTCCGCAAGAGACCCGCGCCTCGTTGAAGTTCTATCTTGAAATCGTCGGCGTTCTTTATCTCCTCATCGGCATTTTCATTGTTGTCCGGCGCTGGGAAGCGCCGCAGGCGACGCTGTTCTATGTTTTCTGTCTCTCCTCGTTTGTGCTTTACGCCTATTCTTACACCGGCAAGTTGAATTTGTTCGACTGGTGCATCTATTGGATGAACTCAGCGGCCATGCTGTTGCAGCCGCCGTTGTTTGTTCATTTCTGTTTGTCATTTCCGCGCTACAAGAAGGTCCTCCAAAGTCGCAAGTTTCTGTTGACGCTTCTCTACTTGCCGGGCCTGGCGCTGTTGGCGATTCAAATTGCTTTCATCACGGGCGCCCCTTATTTCGCGCGCTTCACCTTGGCCGAGCGATGGTTGATCGATCGCGTCGATATTCTTTACTCCGCGCTCTATTTTCTCGCCGGCGCCGCGGGCTTGCTGCACACGTATTTCCACGCTCAAACGCCGGAGTTGAAGCAGCAGATGAAATGGATTACGCCGGGCGCGGTGGCCGCGGTCGTGCCTTTTTCTTTCGGGTACGCGATTCCCTACTTCCTCGGTCATTTGGTTTCGCCGTGGATGGACTACTCTATCCTGCCGCTGATTCTGATTCCTCTGACGTTCGGTTACGCCATCATTCGCTATCGCCTCTTGGACGTCGACATCATCTTCAAGCAGGGCGTCGCCTACACGTTGGCGACGTTGTTGGTCGTGGGCGTGTACTTCGCCGTCGCATCGGCTATCGGAATCCTTTTCAGCACCGCCATCGCGGGATCGCGCTTGGTCAGCGTGCTGACGACGGTGGTGGCGGCGTTCCTCTTTGCGCCCGTGCGCAACTGGCTGCAAGTGCGGCTCGACAAGTTTTTCTATGAGGAGCGATACGACTATCGCACCACCATGATCGAGTTTGGCCGCGCCCTGAGTTCGGAAATTCACCTCGACCGCATGATGGATTCGGTGGTGGAGCGCGTTTCCCAAACCTTGTTGGTCGACAAGATCGCCATCTTTCTGAAGAAGGAAGGCAACGGCGCGCCCTTCGTCGTCGCCAAGACGTTGGGCGTTCGCGACACCGCCAATCTGAATCTGGGATTCCTATCGTCGGATCGGCCGCAGTTGCGGCGGGGCTATCTCTTCTATGAAAACTTCAAGTCGTTGCTGGGCGAGAATCCCGAACATCACGCCACGCTGCGGCAACTGGATTTGAACTACTACCTGCCTTGCATCGTCAAAGATTCCGTCATTGCGGTCATTGGACTCAGCAAAACCGTACGCGGCGATTTTCTTTCGCGCGAAGATTTGGAATTGCTGCAAACCATCGCCGGATACGTCGCCATTGCCGTGGAGAATGCGCAGCTCTATCAATCGCTGGAGCAAGAAGCCACCGAAGCGCAGCGGTTCAAGGATTTTTTGGAGAACATCGTCGAGTCCATCAACGTCGGCATTATGACTACCGATTTGGAGGATCGCGTCGATTCCTGGAATTCGCAGATGGAGCGTTTTTACGGCGTGCGCCGCAGCCACGCCCTGGGCCGTCCCCTGCGCGAAATCTTGATGCCGGATCTGCGGCGCGCGATTCAGCGCGTTTACAGCAACAACATCGCGTCGGCGGCCGGCGCTTCACCGAACGGCAAAGAATCGATCGCCCACATTTACAAATTCAAATTGCGGCGCGGCGCGGCGGGCCTGCCGGGGGCGGAGGCGGGCGATGGCGCCGAGTCGCGCATCGTCAATATCGCCGTCACGCCGCTGATCGGCCAGGACAACAGCATCAAAGGGAAACTGATTCTCTTCGACGATGTGACGGACCGCGCGGAGTTGGAAGATCAGCTCATGCAATCCGAGAAGCTGACTTCCATCGGACTCTTGGCCGCGGGTGTCGCCCACGAAGTGAACACGCCGCTGGCGGTCATCTCCAGTTATACCCAGATGCTTCAGAAGCAACTCATCCCCGACGATCCGAAGTTGAAGATCGTGGAAAAAATCGTGAAGCAATCATTCCGGGCTTCGGAGATCGTCAACGGACTGCTCAGCTTCTCGCGCACCAGCGGCAGCCAGTTCTCCGAAGTCGACTGCAACAAAGTCATCTCGGAAACGCTGTCGCTGCTCGATCATCAATTCAAGACGGCCAAGATCTCCATCGCCAAAGATTTGGAAGATTCTTTGCCGCCGATTTTGGCGAACAGCGGAAAATTGCAGCAGGTGTTCCTGAATCTCTTTCTCAACGCCAAGGACGCCATGGCGGGCGGCGGGCAGTTGAGCG
>CAZIDA010000215.1:0-6178 GCA_964537865.1 uncultured Acidobacteriota bacterium | reverse complement strand
GGATAGGATACGGAACTGCGATTGAAATCCGAAGTTTTTTCGTAGAGCGTGACGAGCCGGTCCGGTTCTCGGAAGGGAAGCGGATTGAGAAGCACCGCGTTCACGACGGAAAACAGCGCCGTGTTGGCGCCGATTCCCAAGGCCAGCGTCAGCACCGCAATCGTCATAAAGCTCGGATTGCTGCGCAGCACGCGCAGCGCGTAACGCACATCCCGCCAAAACGTATTCATGAAATCCTCCGGCTCCGTCCGGAACCATCTTGAACAAGTAAAATCAAAACGTGACGACCTCGCGGTCTCGAATCCATAGACGAAATTCAACGCGAAAAGTTCGCCGGGAATTCGATTTTGCCGACGGGCAAGAAAAATGTTCTGGTAGCCGGGAGGCTCTCCGCCTAAGGCGGAGAGCCTCCCGGACGGCTTAGGAATCCGGAAGGATGTGACGTCCGGGATTCGCCAAAAGGCGGGCGAATCCCGGCTACCAAACGTTGCACGAAATCTATTTTCGGCGCAGACCCGCCGCGGCGGGTGTCTGCTTCGCACAAGTCACTCATATCGCAGCGCCACCATCGGGTCTACGCGCATGGCGCGGCGCGCGGGAAGATAGCAGGCCAGAAGCGCCACGAGTATGAGCAGGGCCGTGCCCATCGCGAATGTCAGCGGATCCGTGGCGGTCACTCCAAAGAGTTGGCTTGAAAGCGCGCGGGTCAGCGCGAGCGCGGCCGCCAAACCAAAAAACACGCCCAGCAGCGCGAGGAAAAATCCCTGGCGCAACACCAGGCTGAAAATATCACGCGGGTTGGCCCCGAGCGCCATGCGCAGGCCGATCTCGTGCGTCCGCTGGCGCGTGACGTAAGCGATGACACCATAGATTCCGACCGCCGCGATCAGAAGCGCCAGCAGACCGAATCCTCCGACGAACGTGCCGGCCAAACGTTGCGTGGTGGTGTTGAGCTGGATGACGGAGTCGAGCGAGGTCACGCCGAACACCGGAAGATCGGCGTTGAGTTGATGCACCGTCTTCTCCACCACCGAGGCATAAGCGAGCGGATCGCCTGCAACGCGGAGATGAATGATGCCGCCGGGATAGTAGTTCTGGAAAAAAGGCAGGTAAACAAATGCCTGCGCGTTTTCGTTCAGCGCTTGATAGTTGCTGTTGCGCGCCACGCCGATCACGCCAAACCACACGCCAAAGATTTTGACTTTCTTTTCCAGCGCATCTTGCCCGGGCCAATAGCGCGCCGCGAAGGCTTGGTTGACGACGACCACAGGGGCCGATTTCAAACGGTCGTTCGCCGTAAACTCGCGGCCCGCTGCCAGGGGAATCCGCATGGTGCGAAAGTAATCCGGTGAAACCGAGGCGTCGCTCACCTCCATGGATTCGTGGGTGCGCGGCACGTAGCCTTCCGGCGCCACATCGGTGCGGTTTTCCTGCAACCGCATGGGCGCCCAGTCGGCCAGCGCCGCCGATTGAACCCCGGGCAGCGCCCTCAGTTTGTCCAACAACTCCTCGTGGAATTTGATCCCGGTATTGGCGTCATAACGGGAATCGAAAAATTCGTAAGTGGCCAGCAACACGTGATGTGGATTGAATCCGGGATCGAAATGTTGCGCCCTCCGAAAACTTCGAATGAAAAGTCCGCTGCAGATCAAGAGCAGCAGCGAGAGCGCCATTTGAATCACCACCAAGGCGGACGACAGCCGCGCCTTGCGGACGCCCCCGGCGGCGGCGCCGGATTCCTCTTTTAGAATGGATACCGGCTCCAATCCTGAAGCCCGCAGCGCCGGCAAGATTCCAAAAATCACGCACGTCAAAATCGAAAGGAGCACCGTGGCCCAGACCACGGCCAGATTGAAATGGACGCCGATCGCAATGGGCAGGTTGGTCGGTGGAATGAATTTTGGAAGCAGGTCCTCGGACCACAGTGTGAAGAGCGAGGCTACGATCCCTCCGCCCAGCGCGAGCAAGAGGCTCTCCACCAGAAACTGCCGGACGATCTCCGCGCGGCTCGCGCCGATCGAGAGGCGAATGGCGATCTCGCGCCGCCGCGAGATCGATCGCACCAGCATCAGATTCGCCACATTCGCGCACGCCAGAAGAAGAACGACGCCGGCGATGGCCATCAGCAACAGCAGGATGCCGCTCAAAAAATGGTTGGCGCCGAAGGGATCACGCCAAATCGGCGTCAGCGTCATTGCATTTCCGGCCTTGTGCTCTGTTGGAAATTGATGGACCAGGCGCTGCATGAGCAGCGTCATGTCCGCCTGCGCTTGCTCCAACGTCACCCCCGGTTTGAGTCGGCCTTGAGACATCAGCCAGTTGGCGCCGCGCGACTGCAGAATGTTTTCGCCGGGAACCAGTTGCGGCGTCATCGACAGCGGAATCCAAAGATCGGGACTCAATCCGGTCTGAGAGCCTTGGAACCTCTCCGGCGTGACGCCGACAATGGTGTAGGAATGACGATTGATTTCAATCGATCGTCCCAGAACCGATGGGTTCCCCGCAAAGCGGCGCTGCCATAGGCCGTAGTTGATCACCACCACCGGCGCGCCGTTCTCTTTCTTGCCTTCCGACGGCAGGAAGCCGCGCCCCAGGATCGGGCGCACGCCCAGCACATCGAAATAGTTTGCGGAAACCAGCATCCCCCAAATTCGCTCCGGTCTTCCTATCCCCGTCAGCCCCACATCCCTCAACGAGTACGCGATAAGGCCTGAGAAACTGTAGTTGTGATCGCGCAAATTCAAGTAATTGGGATAGGAGATCGGGCCTGGATTCGTAGGAGGACCCAACGTGACGCTGACCAATTGTTGAGTGCGCGCCGCGCCGGGAACCGGATTCAGCAAGGTCGCATCGATCCAACTGAAGATGGTGGAATTGGCGCCGATGCCCAAGGCCAACGTCAGGATGGCCGCGAGCGCAAAGCCGGGCGACTTCCTTAAGATACGCAGGCCGTATCGAGAATCTTGAAACAAGCGATCGATCCATTGCCGGCCCCACTGTTCGCGCGTCGTCGCGCGGACAAGATCGACGTTGCCGAATTCGCGATGCGCGGCGTGGCGCGCCTCGTCCGGCGACGCGCCGCGCTTCACGCGGTCGCCCGCCGCCATCTTCAAATGGTTTTCAATCTCTTCCTTCAGTTCCTTCTCGCGCGAACGCCACCCTGGAAATTTCATGCCTCGGTTTCTCCTTGGGCAGGATTCAGAATTCCAGCGATCGCATCCTGCAACTTGACCCAGTAATTCCGCTCTTCCAACAACTGCTTCTTGCCTTTGGCGGTGAGGCGATACACTCGCACGCGCTGATTGTTGCCGGAAACTCTCCAGTCGGCGCCAATCCATTTCTGCCGCTCCAGCCGATGCAGCGCCGGATACAGCGACCCCGTCTCCACCTGCAGCGCCTCGCCGGAATTCGACCAGATGGCTTGACTGATTCCGTAGCCGTGCCGCGGCCCCCATTGCAGCGTTTGCAGAATGAGCAGATCGAGGGTCCCTTGGAGCACCTCGATGCGGTTTTGATAACGTTCCTTCATGATTCCTCCGGGATGTAGCTTCTCTACACCCGTGGGTGTAGATTGTCTATACCCCTAGCCGAGAGCAACTGGCTTGCCACCGCCCGCGAAGAGTGAAGTGTCAAGAAAAAAGGAATTTATTGCGACGGGTTGAGTTTGGAAGGATCGAGCGCCTGACCGCTTGCGGGAAACGGCGTCTCAAAATCGGACAGCGGAGGAGCGTGGTGTCGGATTCCTCAAAGGAGATAGATCAGGTTGATCGCCGAAGTGAACTGCCGCCTTCGATACTGATTGCCATACTGAAAAACATCGCGATTGGAGCGATCCAGCCGCAGATCTCCTCGGAGCACAAACTTGCCGTCGAGTTTTTTCAAATGCGAGTTCAGTTGTGAGAACTTGGCGGCGAGATCGTATTCGGGAGTGAGCGTCCAACCTTGCAATGTCTGATCGACACCCGTGCGGGTCCCGCCGTTGTCGGCAAAAATCTCCCCTCGAAGCGCCAGTGAAAACTTGTCAGTGAAGCTGTATTTGGCATAGCCGGCTACCGCTTTCCAAATAGCATCGTGACCGATCGACACCGCGTTTTCGTCGCGGCCATACAACGTATCCATGGCCAAAGTGAGTCGGGTCGTCGCTTTCCACCCGCCAATCACTTCGTACACACTGCGAAGGTCGTGGTTGTTGTTCTGGCGTTCCGGACCGTTCATGGAGTTGAAAGTGATGCTGGCGGTCTTGGTGGGGGTCAGCACCAACTGAGTCCCGATGGACACGGACTTGTTGGTGTTGTGAACATCATCCCATCCTTGAGTGACCAGCACAGAGCCAGAGAGCTTGTCGCTGAAGGGATAGGTGGCTTTCACGCCGGTGTGCGTGAAGGGAATTCCAAAACCAAAAAGAAAGCTGCGGCTGAAATTGTCGTTGTAACCGTCGTAGCCGCCGATGACCTCGTATCCCATGTGGGTGACAAACTTGCCGGCGTCCAAGCGCAGCCCTTTCCCCACCGGGACAATATAGCTGATATACATCTGAGTAATGTCGAAGTGCTCCGCTTGGCCGGTGCACTTATCCCGGAACAGCCCATAGGCCGCGGTCATCTCCGGGACCGTCGTGCCGGCAAGGAAGTCCACACGAAAACCAAAATCGTTGGGTTTGCTGACGGCATGTTGGACCACCAATTCTCCGACATCGATTTGCGGCGTGCCGTCCTGGTAGTCGAAAACGCGCAGCGCATTCCGGCCGGAGTCAGGATCGTTTTGGTTGTGGGTGAACGAGGCGGAGAGAAATCCATTGAAGGTGATGTCTTTCCACCAAGAATTCTCATTGCTGTTGCTGGGCGGATCGGTTGCCGGCGCCGGGGTGGACGAACTGGTCTGTGCAAGAAGGCGCAGGGGTGAGGTGAGCATCACCCCTGCCACGACCAGGGCTGCCAGGGACCGGCCGACGACTCTTCGCGGTCCCTGTGTTGTCATGCGGCGGACGCCGGATCTTTCTGGACACGAACGAAATCTTCGTAAGCCTGTTCGCCGTGAAGCCCTTCGTCGAGCCCGATTTCTTGGGTGGCGTCCTCCACTTTCACCGGTGTGAACACATTGATGATTTTCAACATCACATACGTGAAGACAAACGCCCACACGGATGAAAACAGAACCGCCGCCAATTGTTTAAAGAAGAAGGTGGGATTTCCATGGAGCAAGCCGTTGGTTCCAGCCGGATTGAATGCCTTGTCGGCGAAGATACCGAGCATCACAATTCCCAGAAAACCTCCCACCCCGTGCACTCCCCAAACATCCAGCGCATCATCCCACCGCAGCTTGTTCTTCATTTCGACCGCGTAGTAGCAGATGACGCCGGCGACGATGCCGATGATGACTGCCGTCGTCGGGGAGACGTAACCCGCCGCCGGCGTGATGGTGGCCAATCCGGCAACGGCGCCCGTCAACAGTCCCAGGAATTTCGGCCTCTTATCGCGGAACCAGGAGACCATGAGCCACGCCACGGCCGCAAACGAGGCTGCAATATCGGTGTTCAGGAATGCCGTGGCGGTCACCGAGTCGACCCGAAATTCACTGCCGGCATTGAACCCGTACCACCCAAACCACAGCAGTCCGGTACCCAGGGCCACCAAGGGAATGCTGTGCGGGCCGCGGTCAATAATGTGACGCCTGCCCACATAGAGCACCGAAGCCAAGGCGGCGAGTCCGGCGATGTTGTGGACCACAATGCCGCCCGCGAAATCCTTGACGCCCCATTGAGCGAGCATCCCGCCGCCCCAAACCATGTGCACGAAGGGGAAGTAGACAAACGTCAGCCAAGCCGTCAAAAACCACATGTAGGCCTTGAAGGTGACACGATTCGTGAAAGCGCCGCTGATCAAGGCGGGGGTGATGATGGCAAACATCATTTGGTATGCGATAAAGACCATCAAGGGAATCGTGCCGTTGGGAGAAGGAGTGGTGAGATTGACGCCGTGCAAGCAGAATTTATCGAGGTTGCCGATAACGCCGTGCCAATCGCCGCTAAAGCACAAGGAATAACCATAAAGGTACCAAATGACCGTCGTCCAGCCCATCGACACGAAGCTTTGAATCATGATGGAAAGGACGTTTTTTCGTCCGACTAAGCCGCCGTAAAAAAAGGCGAGGCCGGGCGTCATCAACATGACCAAACTGG
>CAZIDA010000214.1:0-6182 GCA_964537865.1 uncultured Acidobacteriota bacterium | reverse complement strand
AGGCGTCTTAGAGTAAAATCAAATTGTACATGTTATTTCAGAACGAGCCCTAAGAACTTCCACTCGCCGTTTTCAATGTCGCGATATCGCGCCAACCGCTGGGCGCGCAGAAAACGTCCGGGTGCGTATCCGTTCGCCGTCTTTTCCAGCTCCAACAGAAACGGACAATCAGAAAACCGCTTCAGGTAATCGATGAAATACGGAACCTGGCGCTCCAGAAAGAATTCTTTCAAGACGACGTGATTGACCGCTATCCACAGGGCCGCATCCATGCCGGCGTGAACCGGAATCCACCAGTCGGAAAATTTCGAAATCTGGCTGAAGTCCGGTGAAAGCACCACCAACTTGGCGCCGTGGTTGCGCGCCTCGGCGACGAAATGCACGTCGGGCGTGCGCGTCATGCTGAGATTGCTTCCCACGGTCACGATGTACTTGCTGTTGAACCAATCGGCGCTCTCAGCCACGTCGGTTTTTTCACCCCACGTTTCGGGAGAGGCCGGTGGAAAATCGGCGTAAAGGTCGTAGAAGCTGAGCATGACGCCGCCCAGCAACTCGATGAATCGCGAGCCGGCGGCGTAGCTCAACATCGACATGGCGGGAATGGGCGAGAAACCGATGACTCGATCCGGCCCGTATTTCTTGATGGTGTACAGCAGCGAGGCCGCGATAATCTCCAGGCACTCGTCCCACGAGGCGCGGCGCAGCCCACCTTTGCCGCGAGCCGCTTGAAAACTGCGGCGCTTTTCTTCGTCCTCCAGGATGGAAGTCCACGCGTCCACCGGATCGTCATGCCGCGAGCGCGCCCCGCGCCACAAATCCATCAGCACGCCGCGCACGTACGGGTATTTTATTCGCAGCGGACTGTAGATGTACCAGGAGAACGTAATGCCGCGTTGACAACCGCGAGGCTCATATTGCGGCAGGCCGGCCTCCAACTTCGGATAGTCCAGCGCCTGCATCTCCCAAGTGACGATTCCGTTCTTGACGTAGATGTTCCAGGAACATCCTCCGGTGCAGTTCACACCGTGCGTGCTTCGAATCACGTTGTCGTGTTGCCAGCGATTGCGATAGAACTCTTCCCACTGCCGCATGTCCGGATTTAGGATGTCCTTGATCCAGCCCATCAGCGGAGACCTCCTTGATCGGAATCATGTTCCTCGGAATCTCGCTCCACGCGGGACGACGAAGCTGAAGGTCCAGTCACCGGTGAAACCGGCGATTTCGTGATCGGTCGCGCGCCGTTTTCGAGCAAGTTTCTGCGAACGCCCTTCAAGCGATTCCGCCAAACCAATCCCATGATGACGATCAGAATGACGAAGCCGATCACTGCGATCAACAGAACGATCGGCGTGTTGTTGCTTGAAGTCGTCGTTGCATCCGCTCGTTGAAAGAAGGCCGTCAGATCGGCGCGCTCTTGCGCTGTCAGAGGATGCTTGTCATAGATGGGCGCCATGGCGGGAAAGAAGAGCGTCTGTAAAGCGGCATCGATGCCCTCCGGACCCAGCTTGGTGTACTCGTGGGTGAGGTCCGGGCCGAGCGTCCCGCCGCCTGGAAACGAAAGCCCGGCGACCTTGTGACATTCTCCGCAGGCCGGGCCACCGTTTTGAAAGCGCTTCACGCCAAGAAAGAGATTCTGTCCACGAGCTGCGGAATTGGGTTCACCGAGTTCCGCACTCTGCGGTGCTGAAGGTGTTTGACCCCATGCGGATTGAACCACACACAGAAAGAAAATTGTGAGGGCAAGAGCCCTTAACCGAAAGCTCATTCCAGGTAGCGTCCCTGAAAAATCGAATG
This sequence comes from uncultured Acidobacteriota bacterium, assembly GCA_964537865.1. GTDB lineage: Bacteria > Acidobacteriota > Terriglobia > JAIQFV01 > JAIQFV01 > CAZIDA01. The sequence continues at coordinate 4,388 of CAZIDA010000214.1, read as the reverse complement.
AATAATGTTGAGCGAAGCCAGCTTATCAGCGGGGAAAACCGGAGTCAAATGAGTGCGACGGCTGATCGATCGTCCACGCACTGGTAGCCGGGATGCGCTCCGCCTTAAGCGGGGCGTATCCCGGACGTCCCGACGATCAAAACTGCATGCGGCAATCCTCCTCGATGGATTGCATCCGGAATTCGTCAAAGACCGGCGAATCCCGGCTACCGAAACTCATTTAGGCAACAGCTCTTGACTACCGCGTCGCCGACGATCGTCTCACCGTCTGATACGTAATCAACGCGGCCATCAACGTCGGCACGACGCCCAAAACGATGAACACCAAGTCACCGGGCAGCCGCATCCACTCGATGGTTCGCATGATGTGTTCATCCAGGAACAGCGTGCTGCGCGCGTGCCAGTAACCGTGGTTCAAGGCGTCACGCAGTTGCAGCACGCCGCCGGGAAACAAATTCGAAACCACCATCAGCGCCAGCCCGATGTTCAATCCCCAGAAGGCGCACTTGATGAACTTCTCCGGGCGCTTCCACTGCTCTTCCGTCAACACTTGTCGGAACGCAAACACCATCAACGCCACAGCCAGCATTCCGAAGACGCCCATCATGGCGGCGTGACCGTGGTTCGGCGTCAGGATCGTTCCCACCTCGAAATAGCTCACGATCGGAAGGTTGATCAGAAAACCGAAGACGCCGGCGCCGAGAAAATTCCAAAATCCCACGGCCATCAGAAAATAGAACGTCCACTTGTGCGGAACAGAAACCTCTTGGCGTCCTCCATCGACCTGGCCGCGCGTCAGCTTGATGAAATCCCATGCGTCCAGCGTCAACATCGTCAACGGCACCACCTCCATGGCCGAGAAGACCGCGCCGAACGCCATGGTGATGTTCGACTGCCCGGTCCAATACCAGTGATGCCCGGTGCCGACGATGCCGCTGCCGAGATACAACAGCGCATCGAGATAGACGACACGCTGCGCGGTGATGCGCGTGACGATGCCCAACTGATAAAAGATGACCGCCACCATCACCGTCACGAACAATTCAAAGAAGCCTTCCACCCACAGATGGATGATCCAGAAGCGCCACAAATCCACCACCGAAAAATTGGTGGTGCTTTTGAAGAACATCGCCGGAAGATAAAACAGCGGGATGGCGATGGCGGAGTACAGAAAGAGCGACGAAACTTCGCGCCTCTCGGGATCGTGTTGCGCCGGCTTGAGCGCGCGAAACAGCAGAATCACCCAAATCAGGAGGCCGACGGCCAGCAGCACCTGCCATCCGCGGCCGAGGTCGAGATACTCCCATCCTTGATCTCCGAACCAGAACCACAGTTTTCCCAGCAGTTGTCGCATGCCGACCCACTCGCCGAGCAGACTCCCCAAGGCCACCACGACGAGCGCGCCGAACAGCACGTTCACCCAACGCGCCTGACCCTTCGGCTCTTTTCCGCCCAGCGACGGCGCCAGAAAAAGTCCTCCGGCGATGTAGGCGGTGGCGACCCAGAAGATCGCGAGTTGCAGATGCCAGGTGCGCAGCAGATTGCTGGGGAAAAGGTGATTGATATCGATTCCGTAAAAGCTGCCCGGATCGGCGCGATAATGCGCCACCCCGCCGCCCACCAACACCTGCAACAGAAACAGCAGCGCCACGATGACGAAATACTTGATCACGCCGCGCTGACTTTCGGTGGTGACGCCGGGCAACATCTTGGGATGGATGTGATCGCCCTGCCCCTTCCAACCCAGAAAATCAAATCGCCCCACGGCAAAGAGCGCCAGCGCCGTTCCTCCCAAGAGCGTGATCAAGCTGAGCGCGCTCCAGAGCACGGCGTCGCTCGGCGGCGTGTTGCCGAGACTGGGATCGTAGGGAAAGTTGTTGGTGTAGGAATAATTCTTCCCCGGCCGGTCGGCCGCCGACGCCCACGCCGACCACGCAAAGAATGCCGTGAGTTGATGCAGCTCCGTCGGATCGTTCACAAATCCCACCGACAGTCCGCGATTTTGGTCCGGATCGGAGAAGTAGGATTTCCATTGCGGAATCTGCGACTGGAATGAAAGCGCCTCCGGCTCGCTCCATCGCAGCGTCTTCGTCAGCGGATCGTAGCGATTGGTTTTCAACTGCTGCTCCACGGCGGCGGTCAACGTGTCGCGTTCGATCGGCGTGAGGTTCTGTCCGCTCCAATGAAACTGCCGCGTCGCAAGGAAGTTTCGCGTGTCGTCCGAGAGGGTATGAAGATATTGCGCGGAAAAATCCGGGCCGAGGTATGCCCCGTGCCCCCACACTGTTCCGTTTTCCATGAGACCATATTTTAAAAAGACCTGCTGTCCCGCCCGAATGTCCTGGCCGGCAAAAAGAATGGCGCCCGAGGGATCGACCACCTTGTCCGGAATGGGCGGCGCGTCCTCGTACGTGCGGACAGCCAACACAATCAGGATCGTGAATCCAAAGATCATCGTGAGAATGACGCTGTGTCGCCACCAGGGCGAGAGTTTCTGATGAGAATCAATCAAAGCTTCCTCCTTTCAGATTTCGAGCAACGTGAACTCGCCGATCGGGTAGCCATGGTGTCCGCCGCAGCGGACACCACGGGCCATGATTTTGCCCAGCGCTGCAATCAATCGGCGCGGATCGTGCTATGCGATTTAATCCGACGGCCATCTATAAACCACGTCGTCCAGCAAGGCTGTGACTTGAGTCATGCGCCTCGTCAGCGTGTGCGGATGCCCGAAAGATACAAAATTTCGGCGCGCAAGGCAATCGGGTACTGCAAAAACCGATAGGGGATGGATGGCACCGACATCGCGCTCGCTGCAATGTCTACGATGATCGACCATGCAGCCAGCTTTGGTAGCCCCGGTCGCCCGCCGCGGCGGGGACCGGGGGCTTCTGCGTGAGGAAGGAGAGATGTTCCATTTTTCAAAATCCGCTCCGCGCGTCCGCCTAAAGGCGATGTCCTCAAATCCACAACGAACTGCCCCCGCCCTAGATTACGGGCGGGGCTACCAGTGCTTCCTGCGGCGTCTGCGAATTCTGTCCGCGCATTCAACGCCTGCAATAACCACTTGACATTTTCTCAAATAAGGTACATAGACTTATTCGAATCCAGGGCTTCAAGTTGGGCCTTGTGTCAAGAGAAGTTTGAGTTCGCCTCCCCCCATCGGTGAAGAGCCATAGCGAATAACGCTGCCGTAGTCATGTTATATGTACCTGGAGGCACATATGACGACCGGTCTCTGCATTTTTTCTCTTCATTGCAAAGCAGGACTATTAAATTCACTCACAACAGCTCCAACCTTGACTTCGCGGCCACCCGGGAGACCGAGGCGCCAGAAGCTCCTTCGTTATGCGCAATACGGAGAATTTCAAAACTCCAATTGGCTTCCACTGTGGAGGCCTCAATCGATATACACACCGTAGTAAGAAACGCCAAACAAGGAGGCATTGTATGAACCCAGTTGAAGATAATCTCTACTCAAGAAGAAAGTTCATTGTTGCCAGTGGCCTTGCCAGTGCTGGGACTATCGGTTTCGGTTTTCATCCGTCCAGTCTTTTTGGGGAACCGGACCATGATTTTGACAAGATAAGCCTAGATCCGACAATTCTGCAGTTTGAGGCAGAGGAGGCTGCAAAAGCTTATAATGCAGTCAAGGTTCGTGGCTTTGTTAAAGCAGAAGATATTAGAAGAACATCGGCCAATCTGCGACTTTTGTAAAGACACTTTCAGGCTACCGGGCTAACCCGCACTTTGGATCAAAGGGCGAGAGAACATTCAGATGAGATCCGCGACTTTGTACCAGGAGATGATCAGTTGCGGCACATGAAAAAAAGATTACAAGAATATGGAGTTTCGATTCCAACGGATCAGATCTTCAATATAATGAACACACCAACAAACCGAAGAGTTCATGCCCTCCATGACATCCAAATTCGTGGAATCCAGCCAAACATTGAGGAGGGGTTGGCGAGACTTGATGCCTTTGCACAAAAATTAGATGGTGACACTGCCCGAACCGACGGTGGCGGAACTATTCATTTTCGGACGGTCCAGTCGGATGATAGTTGTAAGGCGTTTGAAGGGATCATTGACACGCTGACTATGATCGATGGGATGTTGTGGCTTGCAGGTTTGGTGTTGCCACCGCTTGAAGTGGCTGCCGCAGTGCTACTAATTTTTATTGGTTTCCTTATGTTGGTTGACACTGTTTACTGCTAAGGAGGTACACCATGAAGGCACTCAGAAATTCCAGAGCTTTGGTCACTACGGTTTTTGTCGTCATCTTCGCTGCTGGCCTTGCGACCTTCTTTAAGTATCGAGCGGCGATGTCTTTTGAGGTTAAACCCAAATTACGCAGGGGTTGATCAAGGTTGAGCGAAAAATATTTTATG
>CAZIDA010000213.1:0-6183 GCA_964537865.1 uncultured Acidobacteriota bacterium | reverse complement strand
GCGATGGCATCAACAAGCTGCGAATCGGTCAGCCAACCGCGCTGGACAACTAAGTCAGCGCGCAGGAAGGCCAGCAAGACATACCCACTCCCAAAAACGACCGCGCCAACCTTCAGAAAAACGAGAAAGAGCGATGCCAGACTGAACGGAGCCGATACAGCGGCTGCCCCCGTCGCGGCCATTGTCAACGTGGTGGAACGGTCGACCGAAGGGAATGCGGCCAAGGGAACCGGCAACCCCGCGCGGGCGCGTTTCATGACGCGGAGAGTCTGATCGGCCAAGACGACCGCCGTTCCTGCGATCACAAGGAGTAGAATGGGCGTCAAACCCAAAGCACCCAGCCCGATTGAAACCAGTCCCACCACCGCAAGAAATTTCGTCTTAACGGCCGTTCTCCCCAATCCCCAAAGGGCTTGCAGGATCACGGCAATGACCACGGGCTTAACGCCGTAGAGAATCGCTGAGGTCGCGAAGATCTTTCCGAAATGCACGTAGGCCCAAGCGAGCGCCCCCACCATGCATGCCGCCGGGAGAACGAAGCAAACACCGGCCACGAGAAGTCCTGCCCATCCCGCGCGCAGATAGCCGATGTGGATGACCAATTCACTCGAGCTCGGCCCCGGAATGAGATTGCTGGCGCCGAGCAGGTCAAGAAACTTCTCGCGCGAAAGCCACTGACGCCGGCGGACGAGCTCATCTTCCATGATGGCGATATGCCCAGCCGGGCCTCCGAAGGCCGTCGTGCCGAGCCGGAGGAAGAACACAGCAAGTTCACGGAGGGATCCTTGCTTGGCGGGGGGAACTGAACCCAATGCTTCGGGCATAACTTTCTCACCCAAGGTTCACATCCCGTTTCAAAAAAAGAAACGCGCACACGGGCATGCCGGCAATGATTAGGGGCTTAAGCCCAGATCTTTCGCGAGCCGCTGGTGCAGTTTTCGCCAATGATGGATTTCCTCTCGCATATTCGTAGCCGCATTGGCGACCCGCCATCTCGTGGGATAACCCTTTCGCAGCTCATTATCCAGACTCTGTGCGTCGCGCTCGAGATGCTGAAACAGTTCACGGGTTGCGATCATATGAGATTTGAACTTGGATTTCTGTTCCGGTGAAAGGGATCCCTCGAAAGCATCGTCGGCCTCCCGAAAAGCCTTGAGGTCGCGCCGGAGCTTGTCGAGATGCTTTCGACTCCGCTCGAAGCCCAACCGCCAGGTCCATGTCCTGCCAGGAACCATGGCTGCAGCATCACGTTCAAGACGCTCTCCAGTTTCCACACATTTCTCGTGAAGCGCCTCCAGGTCCCGAGTCGTTTGTGGAACGCTGCCGCTGAGTGGCGGATTCGAGTTCAGTTTGGGCGCAGCGCTATGGATTACAGCGGCATACTGTGTCGTTGCACCGGTGTGGGCGAACAATCCCGCGGAAGCAAAGAACATCATCGCCACCGCGAGGTTTTGCGCTTTCATGAAATTAGCTGCAGGCACCAATTGAAATTCCTTTATCGAGTTTCGTCATCGCGAGGCAAAACTATACTCTTTTACCAAGTTTGGGAGCAAGGCCTAGACATTCCCTACTTCCCTCTCTATAATTCGGGGTTCAGCGTGCGCGTCGGAATGGCTCTGGGCGGGGTCCCCGTGAAATCCGCACGCCGCCAAGTCGCGCGATTCAGTTCCCCTTGCTTAGGAAGTCTCGAAAATCTTGCTTTTCTGACAAGATTTTCAGGTCGCAAAGATGTAACCATGAGGACTATTTGGCAGCGGCCCCAGGCCGCCTTGCGCTGCAAGGGGCGTTTCTTTTATGGAGAGTTGAAATTGGAAAAAGTGTTGGATTTGAAAAAGACGGTTCATCTGCCCAAGACGTCGTTCCCGATGAAAGCGAACTTGGCGCAATCGGAGCCGGCGCGATTGAAGCAGTGGGAAGAGGCGCGACTCTACGAAAAAATCCGCGCGGCGCGAAAAGGCCCACTCACCTTCGTTCTGCACGACGGGCCGCCGTACGCCAACGGACACATTCACATGGGCACGGCGCTCAACAAGATCGTCAAAGATTTTGTGGTGAAGTCGCGCACCATGATGGGCTTCGACACGCCCTACCTGCCGGGTTGGGATTGTCACGGCCTGCCCATCGAAACGCGCATGCTGCAGGAGCTTGGCTCCAAGTTGCGAAACACCAGCGCCGTGGAATTTCGGCAAGCTTGCCGCAAATACGCGGAACGTTTTTTGGATTTTCAGCGCAGCGAATTCAAGCGCCTCGGCGTGCTCGGCGAATGGGACACGCCGTACGTGACGATGTCGAAGGAATACCAATCGACCATCGTCCGCAACTTCGCCACGTTTGTGGAGGGCGGTTTCGTTTACAAGGGATTGCGCCCGGTGCATTGGTGCATCTTCGACGAAACCGCGTTGGCCGAGGCGGAAGTGGAATACGCCGATCACACGTCGCCCTCGGTGTACGTGAAATTTCCTTTGAAGAGCGATCCCACTTCGCTTGCGCCGGAACTGAAAGGGCGCCAGGTTTCGATTCTCATTTGGACGACCACGCCGTGGACGTTGCCCGCCAACATGGCCATCGCGTTTCATCGCGACTTCCAATACGTCGCCGTGGAGACGGAATCCGGCGGAGTTTATGTCGTCGCCCAGGAGCTGCTCGCGAGCGTCGCGGAGAAGGTCGGATGGAAAAATCCGAAGATTTTGGCGACCTTTCGCGGCGAGCGTTTGGATCATCTGGTGGCGCGACATCCGTGGATCGATCGCGATTCCATCTGCTTGCTCGGCGATCACGTGACGCTCGACACCGGAACCGGCGCGGTTCACACGGCGCCCGGACATGGCGCGGAAGATTTTTTGCTGGGCGTGGCGCATCACGTGGAAGTTTACAACCCCGTCGATTCGCGCGGGTGTTTTGACGACACGGTGGAGCACTTTGCCGGTCAACAGGTGTTTGAAGCCAATACCAACATCGTCGCGTTCATGAAGGAGCGCGGCGTGCTGCTGGCGGAAGAAAATATCTCGCACAGCTATCCGCACTGCTGGCGTTGCCACAAGCCGGTGATTTTCCGATCGACCCCGCAATGGTTCATCAAGATGGATCACGCGCTCGACGGCGCGACGTTCCGCGAGCGCGCGCTCGACGCCATCAAGTCGGTGAAGTGGTATCCCGCTTGGGGCGAAGAGCGCATCAGCAACATGATCGCCAATCGCCCCGACTGGTGCATCTCGCGACAGCGCAAGTGGGGCGTGCCGATCGTGGCGTTTTACTGCGAAGGCTGCGGCGAAATTTTGCTCGACGCCCAGGTCATTCGTCACGTCGCCGATCTCTTTGCGCAGCACGGCGCGGATCTGTGGTACGAGCGCGAGGCTTCGGAGCTGTTGCCGGCGGGCGCGCGTTGCGCCAAATGTTCCGGAAATCGTTTCCGCAAGGAAGACGATATTCTGGACGTGTGGTTCGATTCCGGCTCGTCGCATTCGGCCGTGCTGGGACATCGTCCGGACCTGCCTTGGCCCTCCGACCTCTACACCGAAGCGAGCGATCAGTATCGCGGATGGTTTCATTCGTCCCTGCTGGTCGGCGTCGGCGTAAACCACGGCAGCCCCTTCCGCGAAGTGTTGACGCACGGATGGGTGCTCGACGGCGAAGGCCGCGCCATGCACAAGTCGCTCGGCAACACCGTCGAGCCGGAAGAAGTAGTGAAGCGATACGGCGCCGAGATGCTGCGCTTCTGGTTTACCTCCATCGACACGCGCGAAGATATTTGGTTTTCGCTGGAGGCGGTGGGCCGCCTGGCGGAGAACTACCGCAAGGTTCGAAATACCTTCCGATATTTTTTGGGCAACTTGTTTGATTTTGATCCGGCCAAAGATGTGGTGCCGGTCGAACGGATGTTGGAGATCGATCAGTGGGCGTTGTGGCAAGCGGCGGCGCTGTGCGAACGCGCTCGCGGTTATTACGCCACTTATGATTTCCACAGAATTTACCAGGAGACCTACGACTTCCTGGCGCTGGATTTGAGCGCCTTCTATCTCGACATTCTGAAAGACCGGCTCTACACCGCCGCCACCGGATCGCTGAGGCGGCGCTCCGCGCAGACGGTGCTTTACAAGTTGGCGCACGCGCTGGCGCGGCTGCTGGCGCCGATCCTGGCGTTCACTTGCGAAGAAGTCTGGGAACATTTGCCGGATGGCGGAGGCAACCAAGAGAGTGTACACTTGGAACTTCTTCCCACGCGCGACGAGTTCATCGCCGGATTGTCCGATGAGGCGGCGGCTCGTTTGAGAAATTGGGAAATGCTGCGGCGGCTTCGCGACGACGTTTTGAAGAAGCTGGAAGAAGCGCGGCAAGCCAAGTTCATCGGGACGTCGCTGGAAGCCCAAGTGGTGATCGTCGCGCCGGACGCCAAGCTGGCGGCGCTAAAGCCCTACGAAGATTTTCTGCATACGCTCTTCATCGTTTCCCAAGTCAGCTTGCGCAGTCACGACGACGCCGCGCTTTCGGTCTTCAACGTGGAGGACGTTCACATCGGCGTGGAGAAGGCGGAAGGCGCGAAGTGTGATCGCTGCTGGAATTATTCCACGGCGGTGGGACAATCCACGAAGTTTCCCACGGTGTGCGAGCGCTGCGTCGACGCGCTGAACGAAATGGGCTATTGATGCGCTACTTGTATCTCTCTCTGTCCGTGTTGGTGATCTTTTTCGACCGATGGACCAAGGTGATTGTGACGGAGCACCTCTCCATCGGTGAATCGGTTCCGGTGGTGCGCCATTTTCTCGACTTCACGCACAGCCAAAACGCCGGCATCGCGTTCGGCTTGTTTGGATGGAATCCGGCGCCGTTTCAAAACTGGGTGTTGATCGCCCTGACCGCCATCGCCATCGGCGTGGTGTTGCTGCTGGCTTGGCGAACGCCCATCGACCGCGTCGGCTATCAAGTTTCGTTCGCGCTCATTGTCGGCGGGGCCGTCGGCAATCTGTGGGACCGCATCGTCTACGGCCAGGTCACCGATTTCATCGACGTTTACTTTCGCGATCACCATTGGCCCATCTTCAATGTCGCCGACAGCGCCATCACCGTGGGGGTGATGCTGCTGGCGGTCGGCCTAATTTTTTTCGGGGAGACGGAAGCGGAAGAGCGGGAGACGGCGTGAACGCATCGCAAAACGATAGACAATCGGCGGCGCGGGAAGACAACTAAAACTCCCACGTCGGAATCTCAAGAAGAGCTGAGCCCCAAGGATCGGCTCCAGGCACGATAGATGTTTCCAATACTTTTCAAATACGGGTCGCTGACGATCCACACTTACGGCTTCTTGCTGTCGGTGGGATTTTTGGTCGGCCTGTACGTCGCCTCGCGCTTCGCTCGCCGGGAAAATCTGGACGTCAACCGGGTGATCGATTTGGGTTTGGTGGTGGCCTTTGCGGCCCTGGCCGGCTCCAAGCTGTTCATGATTTTCGAGGATTGGGATTACTACACCTCGCATCCGGGCGACATCTTCTCCATGAGCTTCCTGCATTCCGGCGGGGTATTCTACGGAGGATTTCTGGTGGCCCTGGCGGCCGCGCTCATTTACTGCCTGAAGACGAAGATGAAGATCCTGGCGGTGACCGACGCTTTTGCGCCGGGCATTGTGTTGGGTCACGCCATCGGCCGATTGGGATGTTTCAGCGCCGGCTGCTGCTGGGGCAAGCCGACCACCTTGCCGTGGGCCGTGACGTTCACCAATCCCTATAGTCACGCCACCGTGGGAGTGCCCTTGAACGTTCCCTTGCATCCCACGCAGCTTTACGAAGCCGTGGCCAACACCTTCATTTTTCTTTTCCTGGTGTGGCGATACAAACACAAAAAATTCGACGGGCAGATCTTCTCGCTGTATTTGCTTTGCTACGCGTCGTGGCGTTTCTTCGTGGAATTCTTTCGGGCTCACGACCAAACCGGCGTGATGTTCGGTGGAACGATCATCACCGCCCAGTTCATCTCCGTTCTCTGCATCTTGGCCGCAGTCGCGCTTTACTTCTTCCAATACTTCCAATCCAAGAAAGCGTATGCCCGATCAAAAGTTCCAGTTCCTCGCGGATAAGGCGGCGCGGGATCAGCGCGTGGACAAATTCCTCGCCGCGCGTCTGTCGGGCATCTCCCGCAGCAAAATCAAAGCCGCCATCGGCGTCGGCGACACGCGCGTCAACGGCATGGTCG
>CAZIDA010000212.1:0-6194 GCA_964537865.1 uncultured Acidobacteriota bacterium | reverse complement strand
CTTCGAGCGCATCCGAGCATTCGACTCTCCCTGCACTACTCCGGAGGATTGCTCCTGTGGTTTGAGCATAATCATCCTGAGTATTTCGAGTTGCTGCGAGAACTGATTGCGGCCGAGCAAATCGAATTGATCGGCGGCGGATTTTATGAACCGATTCTGTCGGCCATTCCGGAATCCGACGCCATCGAGCAAATCCGCCGTCTCTGCGATTACCTTGAAAAGAATTTTGAATTTCGGCCTAAGGGTTTGTGGCTGGCGGAGCGGGTTTGGGAGCCGCAATTGCCGACGGTTCTTCGCCGGGCGGGCTGCGAATTTCTTGCGGTCGACGACACTCACTTTCAAGCCGCGGGAGTGGCTCCGGAAAAGCTGTTCGGCTACTACTTCACCGAAAACCGCGGCGATATCGTTCGCTTGATTCCGGGCAGCAAGCTTCTCCGCTACTTGATCCCCTTTCATGGACCGGAAGAAACGATCGCGCATCTGCGTCGCGTGAGCGAGATGACCGCCCAGGGTCTCGTGGCGATGGCCGACGACTTGGAAAAGTTCGGCGTATGGCCGCACACCCACGAGCACGTTTACACAAACGGATGGCTGGAGAGATTTTTTGCGGCGCTGGAAGAGCATCTCGACTGGATTGAATTGTTGCCCGCCGGCGAATATCTGGAACGATTTCCCCCGCTCGGAAGAGTCTATCTTCCCACCGCATCGTATTCCGAGATGATGTCGTGGGCGTTACCGACGGACGCACAAAGGAGTTTCGAGAAGGTTGAGGGTCGCCTGAAAGCCTCGCCCGAAAATTTGGCTGCGCTTTCATTCCTGCGCGGTGGATTCTTTCGAAACTTCCTGGCGCGATATCCGGAGGCCAATCTACTTCACAAGCGCATGCTCCACACCTCGCGTCGCTTTCAGGAAATCAAGAATCGCGCTCGCTTCTCCGGAGAAGAAGTTCGCCGGCTTTGGGATCGCGGCTACGATCACCTCCTGCGCGCCCAGGCCAACGATCCGTATTGGCACGGCGTCTTTGGCGGACTGTACGCGCCTCACCTGCGTCTCTCCGCTCAACGCAATCTGAGCTTGGCGGAATCCTACGCCGACGAAATCGATCTTTCATTGACCGGCCAACTGACTCACGTTTCCGAAGCGGTCGATTTCGATTGCGATCTACAGAAGGAAATCTATATTTCGACGCCGGTTTTCTCAGCCCTGATCGATCCGCATGACGGCGCTACGATTCCGTTCCTCGATTTCAAGCCGGCGGCGATGGATGTGATCAACGGGCTGGCGCGCCGCCCGGAGGTTTATCACGAAAAAGTCCTGAACCTGCCGGAATCAACTTCATCGAACGAAGGGGTCAAGACGATTCATGAGATGACGGTGGCGAAGCACGAGAATCTTCGCCACCGGCTGATCTACGACGCCTATCTTCGAAATTGCTTTCGCCTGCTGGTGTTTCCTCATTCCGTGGGGTATGCCGAGTTTTGGGCGGGAAAGTTGAACGCCGATCCGGCGCTCGCGGCCGGTAAATTCACCGGTGAATTTTCTTCGGATCGTCAAATTCCGCTCGGCGAACTCTCCTTCGGCGCTCAAGGAAAGGCCTTCCCCATTGCTGCCCGCAAGTCGTTCGCAGTCTCAAACACGAAACCGGATGAGGTCGAAATCGAGTGCAAGCTGGACCTTCAATGGACCGAGACGGAAATTTCAAGCGCTCAGGCCGGAGTGGAGTTGATTTTCAACCTGCTCGCGCCGGACGAATCCAATCGATACTTCTTGCACCGTGGAGGGCGAGAGCCGCTCGAATGGCAGGGGACGTTCGAAAACGAAAATGTCTTCGCGATGGTCGATGCATATCAGAAAGTGAAGATCGAGATGAGCGTCTCCCCCGCCGCCGATTGGTGGATCATGCCGCTGTTCGCCGTCTCCCAATCCGAAGAAGGATTCGAAGCCGTGTATCAAGGATCATCCGTCCTGCCGCACTGGAAGGTCTCCCACCAAAGCCAACAAACCTTCAATTGCAGAATCAAAGTTCGAGTCTCGAGAATCAATTGATGTTTTGGCGGCGCAGCCAAGTCCGCTTTCTTTATGGACGCAGGCTGCGGCTCTTCCACGCGCTTGCGAGTCACCATCTCAACTTCAGGATTGTTCCATCCGCCAATCAAGAGCCGCGCCCTTGAAGAACGCGGGCGCGCTACCCGTGCTTCCCCAAAAGAGGCACGTCTTGAAGCCCGGGATTGTCCACCACAGCGGGCGGGCTGCCACGCTCATGCGACGCGCCGGCTGAATTGGGAGTCACATGCGCGCCGGAGGAAAAGCGCCCGGCCCAGGCGGGGCGCACTCCAAACTCATTTGGACTGCGGCGGCGACACCGCCGCTTTCCCTCCGGCGCCCTTCACCCGCGCCTTCTTCCATCTCCCGCGCCAATCCAAAGCGCCGCCGCGGGTGGCGCACTCCAAAAAAAACTCCGACCCGAGGAACCGGATCGGAGTTTGCAAGCACTCCTTGAATAACTAGAAGATGAACTTCAAAGCGAACTGAACGTAGCGACGTCCGCTTCGATAGGCTGAGATGTAGCGATAGGCGTCGACTTCCGCGGAGCCCGTGCTCGCGTAAAGGTTTGCGTGGTTAAACACGTTATATAATTCTCCGCGGAATTGCAGGCCATAGCGCTCGTTCTTGAACTTGAAGTCTTTGTAAATGCCCAAGTCCAAGTTCCAAGTGCCTGGCCCTCGGAACATATTTCGCGCCGTCATGCTTGCGGGGAATGGTCCAAAATCGGAGGTGCCGGATTTCGGATTGTAATACGTCCCCACGCCCGACAATTGACTGGTTAGGTCGATGAAGTAGAACTGATCCGCCAGGCCGGGGATAGGCGAGAGTTGGCTGGACCCGGAAGTGGCGACCGACGACACTTGCAACATCCGCATACAGGTGAGATAGCCGTTGGTGCAGTCAAAAATCGAGAAGGGAGTTCCCGTCTGCGCCGTGAATATCGGGGCCATACTCCACCCATCCAGGACTTGCTTGGCAATTCCCGAGGTGCTTTTCGCCCACGGGAAGCTCCAAACGCCGCTGATGGCAATTCGGTGACGAATGTCAAAGTCGGCATTCCCCTTGTCGAGCTGTGGATTGAACGGATCGAGCGTTCCCAGGTTGAAGTTGTTTGCGGACTCGCTGAACGTGGAGCTGAGATTGTCGATCGAGTGCGACCACGTGTAATTCGCTTCGAGTTGCAGGCCTTGATTAAACAGATTTCGGCTTTTCAACGTGGCCACAAAGGCGTTGTAATTGGAGAACGCGTTGTTGCCGCGAGTGTATAAGCTGTACGCATATTGGTTGTTGAGGCGCGTCAGACCGGGAGGGTCGCCAAGATAAACGGCGCCGGCGCCGGGCCTGTTATACGCATCAATCGAATAAAGGTTCACTCCTTTGGAGCCGGTGTATTCCAGCGACAACAGGGTGTTCCTCATGACCTCGCGTTCCAGAGACACGCTCCAAAAATGGGCGTACGCCGTTTGAATGTTTTGCATCACGTGACGCCCACCGGCCGGCGGCAATACCTTTGTGCCGCTCGATCCGGCTAACGGGCCAAAATTGCTTGTGGTAATCGGAATCGTCGGCAAGTCCGCGCCCGCCACTAAGGATATTACCGCATAGTTGGGCGGATTCTGGATGACGTTGTAGGTGACGTTTCCAAAGTTTCGCTCATAGCTGATGCCGTAACCGCCACGCAGGCTCGTCTTGCCGTCACCGAAGATATCCCAGGCAAATCCTAGGCGCGGGCCAAAATTGCCCAAGTTCTTCCCCCACAGCCCACCCACTGGACTGTCTGGAGCCAACATCATTTGTCCCGTTCGAAATTGCTGGGCGAGGGTCGAACCCGATCCGAGATAAAAGTTGGAATCCTTTTTGGGATCCTTGTTGTGCTGGACACCAAAATACTCCCAGCGCAACCCTAGATTCAGGGTGACCCGCGGATGAATCCGCCAGTTATCCTGCGCGTAAAACGCAAAGTCGTTGTAGCGGTTGCTGCGCGTGAAATCCGGCGGGCCGACCGGCAAAGTGATGGTGTCGCCAGGGTACTTTCCCTGCGGATAAATCGCCGCGGAGAACGTTCTTAGCTGTCCGTTCAAAAAATTATCCATGCCTTGCTTGAGGCTGGTTCCGAGGGTCTCGACGGCCTCCTCGTAAGCGCCAAAAGCGCGGTTGTCACGCAAGTAAATGTATTGGCCGCCGAATCGAAACTGGTGATTGCCGTGGATCCAGCTTGCGTCTTGATAGAGCTGACCGAGGTTCTGAGGCCCGCCAAAAGGGATGGCGCTGCCGGGACTGAATGGCAGATAGCCTGGAAAGGCGACTCGGATTCCGTTGATACGCTGGGCCGTGTAGCCGAGGAAATATAGCGTCGGGCCTACCGGCGCATCACCGAGAGGCTGAAGGTCATTCAATCGATTGAACACGATCTTCGATTGGGTCACCAGATGTGGAGAAAATGTGTGCGTGACTGACAACAAAATGTTGTTGTTGAAAATTTTCGCCCCTGTGTTGTATCCCTTGTACGGACTGTTGGCATTGGTTCCCACGAAATAATCCGTGCTCTGTAGCGCATACCGTCCGTAAATGGTCGTCCGGTCACTCAGGTTGTAATCCACGCGGGCCACCGTCTGATACCCATTGCTGGGAGATCCCCCGCCGGCATCCGTTGGAACGGGATAATTCACTTGGCCGAACATGGGCGTACTGCCCGGAAGGGCGGCACAAGGTCCCGAAGCATTACAGAGGCCCGGAATCTGGTCCTTGGTGAAGACCGGTCCGTTGATGGGAGTCTGCAATGTGCCGTACGCGCCAAAGAACCTTTGGGTCGCCGGGGCGGAAGCCGCCAGCAACTGCGGCGTCGGAACCAGAGCGACTCGAGTCGACATGCTGCGAATCCGGGTCCACTCCGTGCTGCTGAAGAAGAATAATTTGTCTTTCTTGATCGGCCCGCCGATGGAATACCCGAACTGGTTCCGCGTGTACACGCCTTTCGGAATATTATAGGCGTTGTTGTAGAAACCATTCGAGGTCAGCTTGGAGAGACGATTAAATTCATAGGCGGTGCCGTGAAACTGGTTGGTCCCGGACTTGGTCACCACGTTGACCACCCCACCGCTGGCGCGACCGTATTCCGCTGAAAAAGAGCTGGACACGACACTGAACTCCTGCACCGAATCGAGCGGAACACTCTGTCCCACCGCGGCGACGAAAGCGTCGTTGTTATCCGATCCGTCCAGCAGAACGTTGGTGCTCGCCGCGCGCTGTCCGTTGATGGCATACCCCACGCCCCGGCCTGTTGGGTCTCCCGGCGAGACGTTGCCCATGATCGCGACCAGGGAGTATGGATCGCGCGTGAGTGTGGGCAGTTCCAAAATCTGCCTTGTGGTGACGGTATCGGAAAGCACCTGTGATTCCGTATTTACCTGGATGGCGCCTTCCCCAACTACCTCCACGGTTGTGGTGGCAGCGCCCACTTTGAGCGATATATCCACAGATGACTTCGAACCGACCGTGACCACGATTTGCTGCTTGTACGTATTGAATCCCTTGGCATCCACGGTCAATTCGTACGTCGCCGGCAGCAGGTTGGTAATGACGAACTCACCGCTGTTGCCGGAGGTGGTCGTGCGTCCGGCCGAAGTAGCGATATTTCGCGCTTTGACCGTCGCCCCCGGGATCACGGCGCCTGAGGGATCCTTCACGGTTCCGACGATTTGTCCCGTCTCTACCTGCGCAAGAACGAGACCGGACAAAAAGAGAACCATCAACACTCCCAGGAGAATACATATGGCCGTCCTTCTCTTGGAAAGAAACTTCATTTAGCTACCCTCCTATTTTAGATGGACTGAGGTTAAAGATGCGATCCAAAGGCACGCGCATACAGACTCTGCAACGGCGCCCCTTCTCGTCGCCTCCTTGAGAACCGTGCTTTCGATTTCGAACAGAATGAGATTCAGTCAAAGGAAGCAAAGAAACGACTTGCCACGGCCAACCCCTTCATCGACCGCATGCTTTCCTTCTGCTTCTGATGGGCTGAGCTAAGCGTAGTAAGATTTCCTGAAGCTACCCAGTTGTGCCAGGAAATCGGCCTCCAACTCCAACAAAACTTCTAGGCCTCCATAGTACATAAAGCTCAACCCTCCTCCAACTTCGCTTGTTAGGTA
>CAZIDA010000211.1:1997-6205 GCA_964537865.1 uncultured Acidobacteriota bacterium | reverse complement strand
CTGAGCGCTGCTGTAGCTGACCTGATACGACGAGCCGCTCAGGCCGTTGGCCCAGAGGTATTGGTAAGGCGACACGCCGCCCGAGGCCTGCGCCGTCCACGTCACCGTCTGGCCCACTGTCGGAGAAGAGGGCGACGCGCTGCACGTGGCCGTCGTAATCTGGCCGAATGCTGTCACGAGCGACCCCTGCCCGAGGCTGTTCATCGTCGCCCCGCTGCCTCCAGACAAAGGCGTCGTCAGTTGTGCGATCCCGGACGTTGGAGCCAGGCAGAAGAATACGACCATCAAAAGGTTACTGATTCGCCGAAGTCCATTCATAAAGCCATTCCCTCTTAGCGATTCGTGGATTCTTTTCAGTTGGGCTATTGCCTCTGCAAGGTCTGGACTGACCGGTATATTTCATCTGCGATCCTCCGATGCGACTCGCGACTCCAGCCGCCAAAGCGCCATCGTAATGTCCCGTCAGCCCCGATCAAGACGTACGTGGGCAGTGCAGTCACTTTGAATTCGCAATGCCTCCGTGCGCCCTCGTCATGGGATTGCGGCCAGGTCATGTGCTGTGTCCGAACAAACTCCTGCCACTTCCCGTCGTCTTTCTCTGCGTCCATGCTGATCAGGAGAAACCGAGGATTTTCCGCAAATTCCTGATGCGGATTCCTCAGGTCGGTTCCGGCCGCGCGGTGCGGAGCGCACCAGGTGGCCCAAAAATCGAGCAGCACTACTTTCCCGGCCAGTTCTTCAGTGGAAAGATCGTCGCCCTGCACGGTTCGGATGGCGAACGCAGGAACCTTCTGGCGCAGATTCTCAATGCCTGTCGTGGTCGCGCCCGACAACCCCTGCGCATCACTGCTTGCGTTTCCAGTGACGGTCAACACGTGGGCTGCGGGGCGGGCGCCCGTCTGAGGATTCCAGACCACAATTTCGATTTCGTCAGAAGGATTCAATCTCCAATTTCCTGATCCATACGCTCCGCTGAATCCGGTTACATCGATTTCAGTATCGGTCCAGCGAGCCACATTTAGCGTGACCGCATCGAAATTCGCAGGGCGTCACTCGCCCGGCCTCCCAATGTGCTGTCTGGTCGCGAATGGCCAAGAAGGGAGTGTCTTGATTCGCGTAGGCAGGATGTGTGCCGAATCCGCTTCCCTTGATAAGAATGGTCTGGGTGGGTTGAAGCAAAATTGGTGTCACTGAAGTAATAACCGGCGCGTTGCCTTTTTGCTGAGACGGCACTGAATGCCTCTTTGACTGGTTGGTTTGGAACTTTGTTGGACGCAGTGGATTCTGAAAAGGGGCCGCGACAGGCGCAAGAACAAGTTGAGCGATTACCCGCCTCACACCTTGTTGCCCATTTGCGATGCGGATGGCTTTACCCTTGTCCGGTTCCGTATTCACCACCCCGACGAGCGTGACAACACCATTGCGGGCTGTTACGTCCATGGTGCACTGGCGGAGGTTCTCATCCGCGGCAAACGCGGCCGTGATGTTCTGCACGATTTCCGCATTAGAAACCGCGTAACGCGATCGGACAAGGAACACAATGCCGATGACGATTATCACGGAAAAGGACACAACCATTCCCCAAAAGAGAAGAGAGATGGCGGCTGTTGCGGCCGGTGTTCTCCGCAGGTTTGCTGCTGCGTCTTCCAGTTTTGGAGTCACGGTCGATTGGATTGTGCGTTGTGATTGTGAATTCGTCATCGCCGTGGTCATGCTTTCTCCGCGTGCGTTCGTTTGGGAAGGTTGCCGTAATCCGGGCCTTGCATTGCGAATTCTTCTTGCCCTATACTTTGCTCGTACTTCTTCGCATAGGATGCCTTATCCCGGATTCAGGTCAAACAGGCATTTCGGGTCAACAACGGGCAAAAGCAGACAACGATAGGTTGAGGGGCTGACGGACGGAGGCTTTCGATGTCCCGCGCCGACAATACTCGTTTTGACACTTGGCAGGAAATCGCGGCTTACCTCCAGAAGGATGTTCGGACAGCGAGACGCTGGGAGCATGAAAGGGGACTCCCTGTTCGTCGCGCGCCGGGGGGAAAGCACGGCGCGGTGTTTGCTTACAGAAGCGAAATCGATGCGTGGCTGGCGAGCGGAAGTCACCATGACAGGCATGAAGGCCAATCGGAGGCTGAGATTTTCGACAACCAGGACCATCCTGACGAACAGACAGAAGGTGTCCGGCAATCTGAAGCGATTTTGAACGGTCCAGGATCACAACAAGTTGTTTCAAGTCCACACAAAAGCTCGAACTCGAAACGCGATGAAACGACGCATGACACAGTTTCCGACGGATCTTTTGGTAAAGCCAAGCGCCCTTCGATGCTCCTTTATTCCACAGTGATCCTTGGGCTGGTCGTGATTGTGGCGGGGCTGGCATTGGCTCTGATGTTCCTGCGTGCGAAGATTCCACATACCGAAGTTTCGTATTCTGGCCTTCCGTCTATTGTTCCGCCTCGCATCGAGCACTGGCTTCGCGTCAGCTTGGTCAACGACCTGCCGACTGCGGTGCGGGGCCCTTTCCAACAACTGGTTACTGTCAATAGTTCTCTTTACAGCGCGAATGAAGCAAGTAATCTCCGGAACATAGCGTTCTTCGATTCAGGAGGAAAGATCCTCGCAAGCTGGCTTGAGTCGGGGAACTCGAATCTCTCTCAACGTTCTGTTTATTGGATTCAACTCCCGGAAGGGATGCCCGCGAGCAAGGTGGTAAACATCTACATGGGCTTTGCAGCGAAAGAGAGAAATCTTTTTGACGGAAAAAACACCGGTGAGGCGCCGGGACTGAGTCCGACATACGGACAGTATGACAATGGTGGCAACGTGTTCCCTCACTACGCCAACTTTGCCGAAAACAGTTTGCCACCAGGCTGGTATAGCGGGTTTACCGAGCCCGGACATGGGGAAGTACGCGTGAACAATGGCGTTCTTTTAGGGCACAACGGGAGAGGGGGAGGAACGGTCTTTCTTGGATCGGACTGGAGTGTGAAGCACAATATTACTGAGATGGATCTTTTGTCGGAGCACACTGAGGAAGGGCAAATCATGATCTTGGTCTGCAGCGCCAGCCCCACGCATTATCGTTGGACGCCAAATTCAATTGGCTTCCAGAACACGAGCGGTTTGGAAATTGAAGGGAACAACGGTGGGACCCCCGCTATTTTAGCGACGGCAACGTTGAACCCGACGCTACCATCGGTGATCGGTTTCCAAGATGGAACTCTCTTTGCCAATTATCAACCTCTCGCTCAGATTGATTCACGACTCTGTGGGGGTGAATATCTTGCTATGTCTGCAAGTACTGGCCGCAGGGCAGCCTTCTCCTTCGATTGGATCAGAATGAGGGTTCCGCCGCCCAACGGAGTCATGCCGATCGTGATCTTCGGTGAACTCAATTAGAATGTCGTTTGTATGATTGTTCTCGCGCTAACGCTTGTCATATAATTCCCTCCAACAAATCTCGCGACGGTCGAGGCTTCCATGAAGAAATTGTTTTTATGGGTGGGCGTCAGTGTGGTGGTGGTGTTGGCCGGATGGACCATCTTTGATCTGGCGCCGTGGAACATCACCGGCGACGCGGCCAACGTCTCCGTGCCGGCGGGTTGGGTTCATCATCAGGACCCCAAAGGATTTTCCGTCAATCTGCCCAAGGGATGGAAGATTCAGGCGGAGGCTTCCGACGGGCGCCTTGATTTTCTGGGACGGGAAGGGGAGCAAGTCACGATATGGCCGGTCTTTGTCCCGGTGTCGTTGAACTCCAGTTCGGCCAAGGCGGTGCTCTCCAAGCTGATGGAGCAAGCGTGGCCGGAGGCGCAATGGGAAGCGGCGCGTCCCGTCGAGGCCGGCGCCGTCCGGCGTCGCGGCATGTGGATGGATCGTGATGCGAT
Source organism: uncultured Acidobacteriota bacterium (assembly GCA_964537865.1). GTDB lineage: Bacteria > Acidobacteriota > Terriglobia > JAIQFV01 > JAIQFV01 > CAZIDA01. Next base: position 2,318 of record CAZIDA010000211.1, on the reverse strand, counting down.
GTGTATCCTGGCGTGGAAGAACAGTCCCCGCGGAAGCGCTGCGTTTCTTTACGCGCTGGCGGCGCCGCGGAACGCCTATGCCCAACGGGAAAATACGTTCGCGGAAATCCTTTCGAGTTTCCGAGTGGAAGGCGCGAGCAGCGGCGACAAGAATACCTCTCCATCGCCGCAATACACGCGCTGGCGCGATCCTCGCGAGAACGCCTTCAGCTTTGAGATTCCGCAAGGCTGGAAAGTGACGGGCGGACTCTACCGCTTCGCATCCATCGACACGCGCGGCGCTTTTGTCGCGACTTCCCCGGACAACTTCATTCGAATTAC
>CAZIDA010000211.1:0-1897 GCA_964537865.1 uncultured Acidobacteriota bacterium | reverse complement strand
TCGACACGCGCGGCGCTTTTGTCGCGACTTCCCCGGACAACTTCATTCGAATTACCGGAGGCGATTCCAAAATTCCCACGTTTGTGGAACCGTCGCCCACCTTGCAGTTTGCCGGCTTCTCCGAAGGAACTTGGTATCCGGTGGGCTATGGAGTTCAGATGTTCGTGCGGCGGTTTAGTCCACCGGTGCAGTTTCTGAAGGATTACATTCCTTCGGCGATCGTGAGCGGATGCGCCGACCTGTCGTTCTCCAACGATCGCGAACGTCCGGATGCCGTGCAGGCGATCAACGCCATTTATGCGCGCATGAACAATGCCGTCGTGTCGACTTCCCGATACGCCGGCGAAACCAACTTCACGTGCCGTCAGGGCGAGCGGTTGTTGGACGGGTACTATTTTGTCGACGAGTTGCGGACACAATCACAGGCGGGCGCGATTTGGAATGTGGAGTATCTCTACGGGTTCACCGCGTTGCAGGGCAAGCAAGAACAGGCCGGCGCGGTCTTGCAGCACCTTCTTTCCACCTATCAATTGAATCCCCAGTGGGCGGCGATGCAACAGAACATCACCATGAACACGTCTCAAATCGTGACCCAAACGAATGAGCAGATTTCCAACATGATTGCTGAGGCGTTTGAATACCAAACGCAATCTCAAGATGAGAACAGCCGAAAGTTCGAAAACGCGTTGCTGGGCGTGGAGGACGTGTACGATCCGCTGACCGGACGTCAATTCAAAGTGGAGAGCGGTCCGAATTACCAGTGGATCGACGTCCACGGATACGTGGTGGGGACCAAAACCGATACCAGGCCGGGGTTTAATTTTCGCCAATTGGTGCGATTGCCGTGATCGGAATTGGATTCGGGATCGAGGATTGTTGAGAGGCTGCGCCGAAAATAGGTGTGATGATTTGGTAGGCCCAGCGAACATTTTCCTTGCTCCGTGTTTATGCCGGTCGAGTTGGCCGTAACCCCGTTGGGGTTATCGCAGCGCCCACGCGGTTCGATACCCAGGGTAGTCCGCCAAAAACCTGGCGGACAACCCTGGGCTGAGAGCCGCATCCCCCCGCCGCGGCGGGAAGTTGCGATCAGTTCCAATCGACGCGATCGTTTTCGCCCCGAGGCATCAGGGCATGAGCGACTGCCCCGAAAATAGGGTGATACAGGCTTCCAGCCTTTGTCTTGATCGCAATGAGCCGAAGCTCCCAATTTGAGACCAACCTTTTCTCACCGAATATCACAGAACCGGTGATTGAATTTCGAGGCGTCAGCCTTAAGTATGCGGAAGAGAAGTACGCCGTTGAGGAGCTGAGTTTCGAAGTGCGTCGTGGGGAGACGTTGGTTCTGTTAGGTCGAAGCGGCTCCGGAAAGACCAGCACTCTCAAGATCATCAACCGATTGCTCAATCCCACGAACGGAGAAGTTCGGGTCGAAGGAAAGACGACGACCGAGTGGAATGTGATCGAACTCCGGCGCCACATCGGCTACGTGATTCAGGAAGTGGGATTGTTTCCGCATTATACGATCGAACGAAACGTGGCCCTGGTTCCGCGTTTGAAGCGATGGCCGGAGGCGCAGATTCGGCGGCGCGTGAGCGATCTGCTGGAGATGGTCGGCCTCGACGAGCAGCGCTTCGGTCCGCGATTTCCGCATGAGCTTTCAGGGGGACAGCGCCAGCGCGTGGGCGTGGCCAGGGCGCTGTCGGCTGATCCTCCCATCATCCTCATGGATGAGCCGTTCGGGGCGCTTGATCCGTTGACGCGCGCGGAATTGCAAAAGGAATTTGCGGCGTTGAGTCGACGTCTGCAAAAGACGATCGTCTTTGTGACGCATGACGTTCGCGAGGCGTTCTTGCTGGCGTCGCGCATTGGATTGTTCAAGGAGGGAAGGCTGATCGAG
>CAZIDA010000210.1:0-6230 GCA_964537865.1 uncultured Acidobacteriota bacterium | reverse complement strand
TGGTCGCCGCGGCGACCACTCAAGGAATTGAAATTGATCTCGTCGATTGGAATTGGTCGCCACCTCATCCCCAACGGGATCGTGGCAAGCGCGACTTGCTCTTGTCCCTGAAGGAGACACCATCAATAGCCCAGTCCCCCGCGGGGGACTGGGTCACAAATCCCTCAACGGCTCAACCCGCCGCGGGGGGTTGCCTAAAACGCTTTTTCCCTGTTTTTGGGGCAGCTCCCGTTTTTTCGAGACCCGTCGAGATGCCGGAGAGAATTTTTGGAACTCTTTCACTCAACATTTCGTTTAAAGAAATCAAGCACCATGCAAGGTCCGTATTTGAATCGTGAATCGATATGAACCGCTTGATGATGATGGCCGAGCGAAGCCGATCAATGAGTTTCACCAGCACCTCCTATCCAGACTTTCAAGATTTTCAGAGGGGCGCCGCCTCGAAAGCGGATTTGGCTGCTTATACCATGGAGCCGCTGGGTCTGAACTCCGGGGATCGAACGGACCGCGTTTGGAGCGAAGAGGTGTCGGTGAATTATTTTGATGTGATGGGTGTGAAGCCGATGATGGGCCGCGCTTTTCTCCCGGAAGAAGGAAAGAAGCCCGGAGGCGCGCCGGTCGTGGTGTTGAGTTACGGTCTGTGGGATCGGCAATTCAATTCCGATCCGCAGATTCTGGGCAAGACCATCACGTTGAACAGTCATCCATTCACGGTGGTGGGAGTGGCGCCTAGAGATTTTTATGGATCATTCGTGGGGTTGTCGATGGACCTCTGGGTTCCGGTGGTGATGGAACCTCAACTCACGCCTGGATTCGACGTGCTGAACATGCGAGGAAGCCATTGGCTGCTGGTGTTCGCGCGGCCCAAGCCCGGAGTCAGTGTGGCGCAAGCTCAAGCGGCGTTGAGCTCCATCAGCAACGCGCTGGCCAAAGAATATCCCAACACCAACGAAGGCCGCTCGCTCTCGCTGGTGCCGATTTGGAAGGCGCCGTTCGGCGCCACTCAAATTTTTCGTCCTGTGCTGATTGTGCTCACCTTGGTGGTGGGCGTGGTTTTGCTGATCGCCTGCGCCAACGTCGCCAATCTTTTCCTGGCGCGCAGTTTGGGACGACAGCGAGAAATCGCCATTCGGCTGGCCGTCGGCGCGGGCCGCTTTCGGTTGGTGCGTCAGTTGTTGACGGAGAGCATCTTGCTGGCGTTGTTGGGCGGTCTGCTCGGTTTGACGTTGGTGCGATGGGGCACTCGCCTTTTGGCAACCTTCACTCCGCCCGCGAGCTTGCCCATCCGTATTTCCATCGAAACGGATTCGCGCGTGCTTCTCTTCACGCTGCTGATCTCCGTCTTCACCGGGATTCTCTTCGGGTTGGCGCCGGCGCTACAAGCCTCAAAGCCCAGCTTGGTCTCGGCGTTGAAAGAGGAGACGGCTCGGTTCGGAGGCTCTCACGGACACTCTCGCCTGCGCAGTCTGTTGGTGATCGCGCAGGTGTCGCTTTCGATGATCCTTTTGATTGCCGCGGCTTTGTTTGTGAAGGGATTGAAGACCGCGCAAACCATCGATCCGGGATTCGATCCACACCACGTGTTGGCGGCGTCGTTTGATTTATTGCCCAACGGATGCACGGTGGATCGCGGAAGGATCTTTGAACGGGAACTCCTCAATCGCGTTCAATCGATTTCCGGAGTTGAATCGGCCAGCTACATCCGGCGTTTGCCGCTGGGATTCACCGGGGGAAGTTCATACTCCGTGAGCATCGATGGGTACACGCCCAAGCCGAACGAGGAAGTTGTTATCGACACCAACTGGATTGGCCCGCATTACTTCCACATCATGCGAACGCCGCTGGTTGGCGGCCGGGAGTTTGAGCCTTCCGACGAATTCTCGAAGCAACGGTACATCATTATTAATGACGCCATGGCGCGCCGGTATTGGCAGGGGAGAGATGCCGTCGGAACTCACATGCGCATCGGCGACACCGACTATCAAGTGATCGGCGTCGTGGCGACGGGAAAATATGAAAGTCTGAGCGAAGATCCGCGGCCGTACATGTTCGTTTCCTTGTCGCAGTCGTATCACTCGGACGCGACGTTGGTCGTTAGGACCGCCGGAGATCCGGACGCCTACATCCCGGCCCTTCGCGGCGTGGTGCGGTCGATGGATCCCGGCCTGGCGCTGTTCGACATCGTCCGCCTGACCGATTACATGAACGTTCCGCTGTTTGCGTCGCGCATGGCGGCGTCCTTTCTCGGCCTCTTGGGTTTTCTGGCGCTGGCGTTGGCGATGGTGGGACTTTACAGCGTGATGGCGTACTCCGTGGCTCAGCGCACGCATGAGATCGGAATTCGTATGGCCTTGGGCGCACAGCGCAAAGACGTGCTGGCGCTGGTGGCGCAACACGGAATGTTTCTTACCGGTATCGGCGTGGTGATCGGCTTGGCCTGCGCCTTCGGCGTCACGCGCTTTGCCCGAGCCCTGTTGTACGGGGTTAATCCGGCCGATCCCGCGACTTACCTCGCGCTTTCGCTCGGATTCTTTCTGGTGTCGATGTTGGCGTGCCTGGCGCCGGCGTATCGCGCCACCCACGTGGATCCACTCATCGCATTACGATACGAATGATTTTCACTGTTGTGGTAGCCCGCCGTCCGCCGCGGCGATTCTCGGCGGGTGTTGTCGGGTTGAAGAGAGAGTTGGATTGATGGAGGATTACCCGGCGAAGGAAGCATTCGCCGGGCCTACCAGAGCAGTGGGAGGTGTGGTAGGCCTGCCGAGTGATTAAATTATCCCCGGTAAAATGTTGTAACTCCTCTGCGTCCCCCTGCGTCGATTTACGATATAATTACGGTGAACTCGTTTTCAGGATGGCGCCCGACCGCGGATGGCGGGAGGGGCGGGAACATTGCGATTCATTGAGGACAATTCTCTCATGGCCAACGTTACAAGATTGAATGTCAACGGTCGAACGCTCTCGATCAACGCCGATCCGCGGACAGCCCTGCTGTGGGTTTTGCGCGATCAATTGGACATCACCGGCCCCAAATACGGATGTGGGGAAGGCCAATGCGGCGCCTGCACCGTGCTCATCGATGGCGTGGCGCGCCGGTCGTGTATTACCCCGGTGGCATCCGTGGCGAAAAAACAAATCACCACCATCGAAGGGCTGGAGAAGGACGGTCGCCTGCATCCCGTCCAAGACGCTTTTGTAAAAGATGACGCCATGCAGTGCGCCTATTGTATCCCCGGCATGATCATGAGCGCGGTGTCGTTGCTTCGCGCCATTCCTCATCCTTCCGACAAAGAGATCGTTCAGCACATGCAAGGAAACATGTGTCGATGTGGAACGTATCCGCGAATCCTCGCCGCTATTCATCGAGCCGCGAAGGTTATGAGATGACGGCGCGAAAGCCGTTGTGGCGCAGGCACTCTTGCCTGCGCCTATCATAAAGATCAATGAGGCAAAGGCGCAGACAAGAGTGTCTGCGCCACGACAACTCGCAGGAGTTGAAGCAATGCTAGACGAGAAAGCAAAAACGAATTTAATCGCCGAGCCGGAGCGCTATGAATTGCTCGAAGCGCCCGCTTACCATTTTGAATTGGACCGGCGCGATTTCTTCAAACTCTTGGGCGCCGACATGGTGGTGATCTCGCTGCCGAAGGTCGCGTGGTCGCTTCAAGAATCCGGCGGGCGTCGGCGCTTCTTCGGCGAGCCGCTCCCCACCGCCATCAACGCCTGGCTTCACATCGGCGAGAACGGAATCGTGACGGCCTACACGGGCAAAGTGGAAATCGGCCAGAACATCCGGACTTCGCTCAGCCAAGCCGTGGCGGAGGAGCTTCACTTCGAGATCGGCAAAATCAAAATGATCATGGGTGACACTCAGCTCACGCCTTTCGATATGGGGACGTTCGGCAGCCGAACCACGCCCACCATGAATCTTCAACTCCGCAAGGTTGCAGCGGCGGCCCGCGAAACGCTCACGAAATTGGCGGCCGACCGATGGAAGGTCGACGCTCAAAGATTGGTTGCGAGCGATGGCAAGATCGTCGACTCCAAAACAAAACGATCGGTCACTTACGCCGAGTTGGTCAAAGGAAGGCAACTGACTCAAACGGTCAGCGAAGAGGATCCGCCCGTGCCGGCCTCGCAATGGTCGGTCGAAGGAAAACCCTTCACCAAAATTGACGCGCGCGACTTCGTGACCGGCCGGCATCGCTATCCCGCCGACCACACGCGACCGGGATTGCTGCATGGAAAAATATTGCGCCCGCCTTCGTTCGGCGCCACCTTGAAATCGTTGGACACGCACGCCGCCGAACAAATGTCCGGCGTAACGCTCGTTCACGACGGCAATTTTGTGGGAGCGGCGGCGCCGAGCCAGGAGATGGCATCTCGCGCCATCGCGGCGATCCACGCGCAATGGCAGGAAATTCCTCAGCCTTCCAGCAAAGAAATCTTCCAATATCTGAAAGCCAATCCGATCGCAGAACGGACGCAACCCTACGAAGTCGGATCGGTCGATCAGGCGCTCTCGTCCGCGGATCGTCGGCTCGAGGGAACGTATACGGTGGCTTACATCGCCCATGCGCCGTTGGAGCCGCGCGCCGCGGTCGCGGAATGGTTTGGAGATCGATTGACGGTGTGGACGGGAACGCAGCGCCCTTTCGGAGTGCGTGGTGAGCTGGCCGAAGCATTTCGAATGCCCGAGGATCACGTGCGCGTGCTGATGCCGGACATGGGATCGGGCTACGGCGGCAAACACACCGGGGAATGCGCCATTGAAGCGGCGCGGCTGGCGCGCGCGGCGCCGCGGCCGGTCAAAGTGCTGTGGACGCGCGGAGAGGAATTCACGTGGGCCTATTTCCGTCCCGCGGGAGTCATCGAGATTAAAAGCGGGATGAGCCGCGAGGGCCGCATCACGGCTTGGGAATTTCACAATTACAATTCCGGCGGCGCGGCCATTCGCACCTTTTACGACATCCCCAACCAGCGAATTGAATTTCATCCGACGCGCTCGCCGCTGCGCCAAGGTTCATATCGCGGATTGGCCGCCACGGCCAATCATTTTGCGCGCGAATCGTTCATGGATGAACTCGCCCATCAAGTGAAAATGGATCCGTTGGAATTTCGGCTCAAGAATTTGAAAGACGATCGGCTGCGCGCCGTCTTTGAAGCGGCCGCGAAGAAATTCGGCTGGGGTCGCGAGAAGTCTTCGCCGGAACGCGGATTCGGAATGGGCGGTGGGTTTGAAAAAGGCAGCAACGTCGCCACCTGCGTCGAGGTTCACATCGATCGATCCACCGGACAAGTCAAGATTGTTCGCGCGGTGACGGCGTTCGAATGCGGCGCCATCGTCAATCCCGACGGCCTTCAAAATCAAGTGGAGGGGGCGCTGGTGATGGGAATCGGCGGCGCCCTGTTTGAAGCCATCCAGTTTGAGAACGGCCGCATCCTCAATCCTCTATTTTCCGAATACCGCGTTCCGCGATTCAGCGACGTGCCGCAGATCGAAGTGGTTCTCCTGGATCGAAAGGACATTCCTTCGGCAGGGGCCGGTGAAACTCCCATCGTGGGATTGGCGCCCGCCGTCGGCAACGCCATCTTCAACGCCACCGGTGTTCGACTTCGTTCACTTCCCATGGTTCCTCACGGACTGAAGATTTGACCGATGATGGGAAAACTCTCTTCAGGTCCTCGGCGCGGTCTCTGAAATTTTGGGCGCCGTCTTCCCGGCGACATGATTCTTCATCCACCGGGAGGGATTTTCATGGAGATGGAATTCGCGATGAATGGCCTGGACGGCCCGCTGCACGGCGCCGGACTCGACAATAAACGTGATGTTGAATTCCGAGGAGCCTTGTGCGATGGCGATGACATTCACCCCCTCCTGACCTAGGGCGCTGAAGATGCGGCCGGAGATTCCGGGAATGCCGCGCATCTTCTCGCCCACCACGGCGATCAACGCGACCGACGAATTGACCTGAATGTGTTCCACCTGCCGATGCGCCACCTCCGGCGCCAAGACTTCCGTGAGCGCGGCGACGGTGCGCTCGGCATCGTCCGCGGCGACGGCCAAACAAATATCGTTTTGCGATGAAGATTGCGAAATCATCAGCAAGGGAACGCGCGCCTCAGCCGTGGCCGCAAAAGTTTTGGCGGCGATGTTGAGCACGCCCACCATGGCCGGTCCCCCAATGGTGATCAACGTGACCGCCGGAATGGCCGTGATGGCTTTC
>CAZIDA010000209.1:0-6265 GCA_964537865.1 uncultured Acidobacteriota bacterium | reverse complement strand
TCACCTTCTGAAGATATTTCAAGCTCGCCGGGAGCGCGCCGGATCGCAATACCAGCGCCAGCTCCTCGGCTTGGGACTGAGTGTAGGGGCCGGTGATTTGCCCGTTGTCGCTGATTTGACTTTGAATGACGGGGGCCGACTGAATCTTATGATCCAAGACGATGGCGAGTTGCTTTCCGATGTTCTGCTGCGTAACCTGCGCAAACTTCACGGCGCCGGCATTATTCAGAGTGAAGCCCACGGCCGGCCGGCCATTTTCGTCCAGTTGGGGGCGGGCACCTTTCAAGTCCCGGCCGGTGATCGAAGCGATCTTGTCCACGTAATACCACTGCTCCGAGGACGGTTCGCCCGGCGACGATTTTTCGACGGACTTCAACAACTCCATGTCCTGAGGAACGCTTCCGCCTTTGGCCTGGAGCGCGGCTTGTTGGCTGGGATAAGGACCGTCCCTCACGATCTTCAATTCCAAAATCGCCGGCTGGCCGATAACGCGATCCACCTTCTCGGGATCGTCCAAGCCCGGCAACTGCACCAAGACTTCATAGGACCCTTGAGATCGCTCTTGAATCACGGGTTCGGTGACGCCTAAAGCGTCGATGCGGTTTCGCAAAGTCTGAACCGTTTGTTTCACCGTCTCGCTGCGCAACTCCAATTCCACCGCGGGCTTCATCCCCAACGTAAAACCGTTCGTCGCCGGCCAACCCGGAGAGATCCCACGACCCCGCGAATTTCTCGCTGATCAAATCGCGGAAATCGCCTTGGCGGGAAGGGTCGATCCCGCGGATCTCGATGTGATCCATGTTGAGTTTGCTGAGGTCGGCGGAATTCATTTGACGGTTCAGCAGTTCCGTGCGCAGCAATTCGATGGTTTGATCGGTTTCGGCGTTGATGGCATCATCCGTCATCACCTGAATGATGAGATAGGTGCCGCCCTTCAAATCCAATCCCAGATGGATGCGCTCTTTGAAGTTGGACTTCAACGCGTTGATCGACGTGGGAGCGTTGGGAAAGCCGAGAAATCCATACAGGCATCCCAAAATGATCAACGCGAAAATGATCGCCTTAACTTTTAAATTCTTTGTCATCGGAGAATCGAACCTTCCATTCCATTTTTCGTTTCACCTACTGCGCCCGGACTCCACGGCGCGTTGCCGCTGGGGGAAGTGGCGCTCCGCTTAGCAGCCTTCGAAAATCTTGTTTTTCTGACAAGATTTTCGGGTCGCATCGACGTAACCATGAGCACCATTCGGTTGCGGCCCCAGGCCGCCCGCGTGAGATCGCTTCGACCGTCTACTTCTCCGCCTCTTCCGGGCCTTGCATGCCGACGATGGCGCTCTTCAGCATCTTCATCTTCACTTGGTCGGCCACCCGAAGCGACACGGTCGTGTTGTCCAAGCTCACTATAGTACCGTAAATTCCGCTGGAAGTAATCACCTTGTCGCCGGTCTTCAGGGCCGACAACATTTCCCGCGTCTTCTTTTGGCGCCGCTGGGCCGGAAGAATGAGAAGAAAGTAAAAGATGACTCCGATCGCGAGGAGAGGAAGGAATCCGATCAACGTCGATCCGCCGCCCGTCGTTTGGGCCAGCAAATTCAAGACTGAATTATTCAATGGGCATTCCTCAATCAGATGGGTGTTGGGATTTCAAACGGGATATATTCGATTCTTTTGCGGTGGGCGCGCTACGAATTTTCTCCTGGGATTGAGTCCCAGGTCCCGCCGAATCGGGAATGACGGCACTTAGACCGAGCTTCCCGGCTGTCCCCACTCCGATAAGAATCGCACGGCAAACTCCTCGAAGCGAGAAGACGCAATAGATTGCCTGATTCGATTCAGGGTGTCAAGATAAAAGTGGACGTTATGATACGTGTTCAACACCGCCGAAAGCACTTCGTTTTGATGATAGAGATGACGCAGGTAAGCGCGGGAATATCGCCGGCACACGAAGCATCGACATCGCGAATCGATGGGCTCCTCGCTGCGTTTGTGAATCTCGTTTTTGATGACGATGTGGCCGTCGTGCGTGAACAGCCAGCCGTTTCGCGCGTGGCGCGTCGGCATCACGCAGTCAAACAGATCGATGCCGCGACGAACTCCTTCCACCAAATCCGCCGGCGTGCCCACGCCCATCAGATAGCGGGGTTGATCCGGCGGCATCCACGAAGCGGTCGCCTCCAAGGTGTCCAACAACTGCGCTTTCGATTCGCCCACGCTCAGTCCGCCGATCGCGTTTCCGGAAAATTCCAGCGCCAACGTTCGATCCACGCTCTCCCGGCGCAGGTCCGGATACACTCCGCCTTGAATAATGCCAAAAAGCGATTGGTCGTCACGTTGCCGCGCGCGCTGCTGCTCCTCGAAGTGGCGCTTACATCGCTCCGCCCATCGCGCCGTCATCAGCATGGATTGATGCACACGCTCGCGCGTCGCCGGAAACGGCATGCATTCGTCGAAACACATGATGATGTCCGCGCCCAAGTTCATCTGAATCTCCACCGACCGCTCCGGCGTGAAAAAATGTGACGAGCCGTCAAGGTGAGACCGAAAACGAACTCCTTCTTCGCTGATCTCCCGGAGATCGCTCATGGAGAAGACTTGGAAGCCGCCGCTGTCGGTGAGCAGGGCGCGCGGCCACGACATGAAACGGTGCAGCCCGCCCAAATCCCGGATCAACTCATCGCCGGGACGGAGATAAAGATGATAGGTGTTGGCCAGAATGATGCGAGCGTCCAACTCTTCGAGTTGCTCCTGCGTCAACGACTTCACCGTCGCCGAGGTTCCCACCGGCATAAAAACCGGCGTTTCGATCTCCCCATGCGGCGTGGTCAGCTTTCCCCAACGCGCTCGGCCCTCCGTCTTCAGCACTTGGAATGAGAATCGAGAAGTGGTTTTAGGTTCTGCGGTCTTCATTTAATTCCGTTTTGTTCTTCGATTGTCTGGGTAGCGCGGACGAAGTCCGCGGCTCCGCTGTTTCAACTCACTCAGCTTGCGCCTCGTGAAGACGCCAGTCATTTTCGCACAACAAAGAAAAAAGCGCCCTGGCGTTTCGGAGCGCAATTGAAAGAACTCGATCGGTTCCCGGCCCCACAAGGGAAAAATCTTATCCCCGGTACTTGGCGTACACGACGACGACGGCCACGACGATTGCCCAGAGGATGATCAACGTCGTCAGTGTCTTCTTCAGAGTCAGATTCTTTGAGACGCACACAAAGCCGATCGCCATCAAGATGACCGACCACAGCGTGAAAATGTCCAGGGATTTGCCCAAGGCAAAGAGCGCCTTGTTGTCGGGATCCACCAACAACGAAAGATTCGATTGAACCACGTCGGCGGGGTTTCCAAAGGCCGACGGCTGCTTGAAGAAGAGAATGGGAATCGCAATCAGCCCCTTCAGGACGCCGGGCATGGCCGAGTACATGGTGGCCGAAAACATCTTTCTGAAAGTCGTCTCTCCGCCCATGATGAAATTGAAGAGCACGAACAAGACGCCCACTTCAATCAACGAGACAATCGGAACGCCCAAAAGGACGCCCACAAAACTCGAAATGGTTCCGAACTTCGCGGCGCCTTGGAGCTGGTCGTCAGGAGGAGGCGTCCGTCCCGACTTTTCAATTTGGTTCCGAATCAATTCCAGCATGTCGACGTGAGTGACAAAGACGTACGTCGTCGCCAAAGCGACCAGCGTAATCACGATCAGTGGAATCAACCAATCAGGTTTGCGGTTGACATCTTCAAAAGTCTCCTTCGGCGAAAACAGCACGCCCACCATCCGGGCAAAGGGGTTCTTCGTGGGCGTCGCTTCCGGCGCGGGGCTGACGCCTCCCGGCATTTCTTGGCTCATAGATCCTCCTCGAGTGTATTTGGATCCTCAGTCATCGAACTGCCAATTGACTTGCTTCTTGAGTCTTGAAACAGGCCGACCCATGCGTGGGAGAAAGCGTGACCACCGGCGGCTCCGCTTCCGCGCAATGAGCATCGGCGATGGGACACCGTGGATGAAATCGGCATCCGCTTGGAATCTTGACCGCCGATGGAATTTCTCCAGGTAATACGAGGCGATTTGATTTTAGTTTCGGCTCCGGTGGAGGAACTGCCGAGAGCAGCGCCCGCGTGTAAGGATGAGCGCTGCTGAAAAAAATCTCCTGAACCGTTCCCGTCTCGACAATCTTGCCCAGATACATCACGGCGATCCGGTCGCACAGATGTCCCACCACCGGAAGACTGTGCGAGATGAACAGGTAGGTGAGTTGAAACTGCCGGCGGAGATCGGACAATAGATTAATGATCTGCGCCTGCACGGAAACGTCCAACGACGACACCGGCTCATCCGCCACAATGAACTTCGGCTTCAAGGCGATGGCGCGAGCAATCGCGATGCGTTGTCGCTGGCCGCCGCTGAACTCGTGTGGATAGCGCTCCAGGATTTCCGAATCCAATCCGACCGCCGCCAACAAGGGTTTCAACTGTTCCCGGATCTCCGACTTGCGGCACGCGCGATGCACGATGAACGGTTCCGACAACGTGGTTTCGATCTTCATCCGGGGATTCAGCGAAGAATAAGGATCTTGAAAGACGATCTGCATGAAGCGCCGTTTGCGACGCAGGCGCTCGCGATCCAAGGCGCGGAGATCTTCTCCGTCAAAAAGAATGCGTCCGGCCGTGGGCTCGATTAATCGCAAAATCAATCGGCCCAAGGTCGACTTGCCGCAACCGGACTCGCCCACCAACCCGAGCACTTCTCCGCCGTCGATGGTGAAAGAGACGTCATCCACGGCGTGGACAACGTCCTTGGGGCGACCCGTCCACCATTGACCGCCGAGGGGAAAGTGTTTTGTCAGTCCCTGAACTTCAAGCAAGGGTTGTTTCGTCGACATGAAAGATCCGGTGACATTCACTTCAAAGGATGATCCGACTTCACAACATCCGAGCGTGAACTATCGGCACAGGATGCATCGCGCCCGATGCCGCTCCCCCACCGGATAAAGCGGGGGATCAAAAGTTTTGCACTCTTCCACGCGCACCGGGCAACGCGGCTCGAACTTGCATCCGACGGGAAGCTCCTTCAAATTCGGAACGCTTCCCGGAATGGCCTCCAATTTCTCCGTGGGCATTTGACCCGGCCTGATCGTCGGCAGCGATTTGAGCAATCCCTGCGTGTAGGGATGTCGCGGATTGGAAAAAATTTCTTCCACTGGGGCTTGCTCCACAATCTTTCCGCAATACATGACGGCAACTTCGTCCGCGACGGCGGCGATGACGCCCAGATCGTGCGAAATAAAAAGCATCGACAGCGCGAATCGCTCCCGCATCGACTGCAGCAATTCCAAAATCTGCGCCTGCACCGTCACGTCGAGCGCCGTGGTGGGCTCGTCGGCGATCATCAATTGGGGACGACAGATGAGCGCCATCGCGATCATGATGCGCTGGCGCATTCCCCCGGATAATTGGTGTGGATACTCCTTGGCGCGGCGAGGCGCATCGGAGATGGAGACGGCTTCCATCATCTCCACGGCGCGGCGCCACGCCTCTTTGCGCGAAACCTTCTCGTGGGCGCGAACCGTTTCCGCAATCTGTTCTCCCACGGTGAACACCGGATTGAGCGCCGTGGACGGTTCTTGAAAAACCATGGAGATTTCAGCGCCGCGAATGTGCCGCATCTCGCGCTCCGACAGCGACATCAAATCCACCGGATCAACCGGCCTCGAGCCGTTGGAGGACCGCCGCGAGCGGAATTGAATCGATCCGGACTCAATGGCGGCGGGCGGCGTCAGCAATCGCAGAACCGAAAGCGCCGTCACCGTCTTTCCGCATCCTGACTCTCCCACCAGTCCCAGCGTGCGCTGCGGCGCGATGGAAAAAGAAACGTCATCGACCGCCCGAAGAATGCCTCGAGGCGTGTGGATGATGGAGCGGAGTTCGCTGACCGTGAGGAGTTCAGAATCCATGAGTTCGTGGCGATGGGCCGCCCGGAATCGTTTCAACGAATCGGCGTTATCTTATCGCGAAACCCGACTCCCGCAAGCGAATTTTCGCCACGCTGCTTTCCGATGGCGACTCCCCGTTTGCCGTTCATTGATGATCGGAGAATATGGTGACCATGATGGCCCGCCCCGAGCCAATCTGTCATTGGCATTCTCGCCACCGTCATTACATTTAATCTTCACTCAATAGTTCGATGGGGGTTTTCGTTTTTTCTATCGACCGGCATTTGATTTTTGATAGAATGGTTTTTTTGAAAGAGCGAACCGACATGCCATCCATTTTAAGC
>CAZIDA010000208.1:0-6277 GCA_964537865.1 uncultured Acidobacteriota bacterium | reverse complement strand
GTATAAGGTCGGCCTGCTGAGGGCTGTTTTCTTTTTGGGGGCATTTATGGAAATTCGTCTCACGCTTCTCCCCGGTGACGGGATTGGACAAGAAGTCACTGCGGAAGCGCAGAAAATTTTGTCAGCGATCGGTCGGCGATTCGGTCACCAGATCGAAACCACGAGCGCCTTGATCGGCGGAGCGGCGCTCGATGCAGTGGGCGTTCCCCTACCGGATGAAACGATTCGTCAATGCGAGCGCGCCGATGCGGTTCTGCTTGGCGCCATTGGTGGTCCGAAATGGGATGGCAATCCCGCTTCGCTGAAACCGGAGAAAGGACTGCTCGGAATCCGCAAGGCCTTGGGCAACTTCGCGAATCTCCGCCCCGCTCGCATCTTCTCAGCGCTCAAGGATGCGTCGACGTTGAAACCTGCCGTCGTCGATGGCATCGATCTTCTGATCGTGCGTGAATTGACCGGCGGAATTTATTTCGGCGAGCCGCGGGGATTTCGAACCGGCGGATCGGCGGCGCCTCAGGTCGTCGAAACAGTCGAGGCCGCTACGCAAGCGCTCAACACCGAAATTTATTCGGTCCCTGAGATCGAGCGGATCGTGCGAATGGCGTTTGAATTGGCGCGCCATCGCCGACGCCGCGTCTGCTCCGTCGACAAAGCCAACGTCATGGAATGTTCTCAACTCTGGCGCCACGTGGCACAGAAAGTGGCCCAAGATTTTCCGGATGTGGAGTTTAGTTCGCTTTATGTCGATAACTGCGCCATGCAGCTCGTGGCCAATCCCCGGCAGTTCGATGTCATCGTCACCAGCAATCTTTTTGGCGACATCCTGAGCGACGAGGCGGCCATGCTGACGGGATCGATTGGAATGTTGCCCTCCGCCTCTCTGGGCGGCCGCGTCCCTCTTTTCGAACCCGTGCACGGATCGGCGCCGGACATTGCGGGGAAGAATCTGGCGAATCCCCTCGCCGCCATCCTTTCGGTTGCCATGATGTTTCAATATTCGCTTCAACTCCCTGAAGAAGCCTCGGTCATTGAGTCGGCCGTGGAATCGGTGCTCTTCGAAGGCTGGCGCACGCGTGATTTGATTCCCTCGGATCATCCCGAAATCATCCCCATCTCATGTAGCGCCATGGGAGATCTTGTCGCCTCGCGAATCTTGGAATAACACGATTACAGTTGCTTATGGGCTGTCGGGGCACACCAAGGCCGTGAAAGTGGTTTAATCGCCGCGGCGGCCATTCACCGCCGAGGCCCGCCGCGGCGGGCAGAGGTTGCGCAGAGGAAACCAGGGCTATTTTCGGAGCAGCCGTTCATGGTCGCAATGGCGATCACTCAAGGACACGAAAATATCAAAGTCTGGCAGCGCGCAGCCCCGATCGATCGGGGCGGCAGATCTTTAGCCCCACCCGTGAGGGTGGGGTTAGGCGAGCAATAAGATCCTGGCAAGCCCGCCTTGGCGGGCGACAGAAACCTATTTTCGGAGCAGACCCGCCGCGGCGGGTGTCTGCCCCGCCCGGCGCCAAATGTTTGTATTATACAATTATTGCTCTTGACAACCTATTATTTGTATATTACAAATACTGGCCATGAGACGCGACCACTCACCCACCACGCTGGCCCGGCAGGCGGAAGAGCTTTTTCATGCCCTGACCCGACTGATCCAGCGGTACCAGTTTCGCAACCGCAACGAGATTTGCTGCTTCGATGTCTCGGTTTCGCAATATTACGCCTTGGACGCGCTACAGGCTCACGGCGAAATGGCGGTGGGCGCGCTGGCCAAAGAAATGTATCTCGACATCTCCACGCTTTCCCGCATTCTCGATCAATTGGAGAAGAAGGGTTATGTGCGGCGAGGGGCGCATCCGCGAGATCGCCGCGCCTATCTCGTTTCTCTCACGAAACGGGGAGAACAACTCAACGAGCGAATGCGCGCCCTGGCCATCGAGCAGGAGGCGAACATTCTTCGCCAGATCTCTCCTTCGTCGCGAGGCGACGTGGTGTATGCGATGAAGCAGCTTGTGGAGGCGGTGGATTCCTGGCGCCAATCTTCGTGCTGCGTTCCGAAGAAGCTGATGAAGGTGAAACATTAGCGGCGCCGAGATGCGCCGAGCAGAAAAACGGAAAGATCAACTTTCATAAAGTCTCAAACCCAGGAGGGCGTCATGTCAAGCTCAACTTCCTCTCAAGAAAAGAGCGATAAGATCAAGGCATTCGTGAAGGAGCGCTACACCCAAGCGATCAATGAATCGGGTGGGAGTTGCTGCGGCGCCTCCGGCTCTTCGATGGCGAACGACCCGCAGATGATTCAAAGCATCGGCTACACGCCGGAGGAGCTGCGTGTGATTCCTGAAGACGCCGCGTTGAATTCTTTTGGCTGCGGCAATCCCCTGGCGTTCGCGGAAGTCCAGCCCGGGCAGGTGGTCGTCGACATCGGATCGGGCGCGGGCATCGATTGCTTCCTGGCGGCCGAGCGCGTCGGGCCGAACGGTCGGGTGATTGGAATCGACATGACACCGGCCATGCTGGAGCGAGCTCGACGGAACGCGCGGAAAGCCAACCTCTCTCAAGTGGAATTCCGCCGGGGCGACGCGGAGAACCTCCCCATCGATGACAACAACGTCGACTGGGTTATTTCCAATTGCGTGATCAATCTCGCGCCCGACAAGAAGAGAGTCTTTCGCGAGATCGCCCGAGTGCTCAAACCGGGCGGCAGAATCTCGGTGAGCGACATCGTGGTGGGGAGACTTCCGTGGTGGGTGCGCCGGAGCAAATCGTTCTATGCAAGTTGCGTGGCCGGGGCCTTGTCGGAGGAGAGTTATTTGGCGGCCATCCGCGGGGCCGGCCTCGGGGACGTTCGGATCACTTCAAGATTCACGTACGACGAAAACGCTATCGGGGGATTTTGCTGCTCCGACGCGCATCCCAGCGAACTGCATGCCTCCAAGACCAACGGGGCGACGAAACGATTCAATGCTTGGTTGCTGCCCAAGTTGATGTGCTGGTTCGCCAAGCCGATGGCGCGACGCTTGGCCGGTAAAATCACTTCCATCAAAGTGGTCGCCACCAAATCTGTTTCTGCATAGAAAGCGTTTCACTTCCTGCTGGGCTCATTCACCGCAGTCGCTCATGGGCTCCGCCGCGGCAGACACCCAAGGGCATGAAGATATTTCGCTTGCCTGGGAGGCCGTTCAACGCAGAGGCGCAGAGGTCGCAGAGGTTGCGCAGAGAAACCTTGGGCCATTTTCGGAGCAGGTTGTCACAGGCTGGAAGCCTGTGTCACCCTGTTTTCGGGGCGGAGATCCGCCGCGGCGGGCAGGGATCGCGCAGAGAATTCTTTGGCTCGCAAAAACAAAGAAGATTGGGATGCCCCATCGGGCTTCCCAATCCTCTCCATTTTTTATTGACTGAGATGAAACTTACTTCTTTTTGGGAACCACCGCATCCTTGCAGGCCTTGGCCACACGGAATTTCACCACGGTCTTTGCAGGGATCTTGATGGCTTCGCCGGTGGCGGGGTTCCGTCCCATGCGAGCCTTGCGGTTCACCTTCACCAATTTGCCGAGCCCTGGGATCACAAATTGACCGGTCTTCTTGGTCTCATTGACCGCGAGCGCCGCCAACTCTTCCAAACCGGCAGCCGCTTGCTTCTTGGTGATTCCCAACTTGTCTGCCATGTGCGCAACCGTCTGTGACTTCGTCATCACTTTCGCCATACTTCTCCTCCTTTGAATTTGAACACATCCCTGAGTCTGGACCTACTAGGTAACGAACGTAATTCAATTTCGCTGCGTATTGACCGAGTTAAAATCAATTCCGCTATTTCTGTCAAGCGGAATTTTCAAAAAAGAAGCAATAAAATCAAGGCTCAAAAAGGGCTTGACCTTCTGAAAATTTCGGGTGGCCCAATGACGGCTTGGCGGATTTGACGCATCGATCGGTTAGGCCATTTCTTCGTAAACGGGTTTCGAGGAAAGTACGGGAATTGACTCACGGCGGGAGATGTGAGCAAGGTTTTCTACTCTCCGCGAATCAGATCTTGATAGTTTTCTCGCCGCCGGACCATCTTCCAGCCATTTCCCCGGACAAGCACTTCGGGACAACGCACGCGGGAATTGTAATTTGAGGAGAGAGTAAATCCGTAAGCGCCGGCGTCGCGCACGGCCAGCAGATCGCCGGCCTTCACGTCGTCGATCCATCGGTCGCGCGCCAAGAAATCTCCCGTCTCACAGATGGGCCCGACAATGTCGGCGCGAACACTCTTGGATCGGGCCTTCTGACGCTCCGCCAAAATCCGGTGATGCGCCTGATACAGTGATGGCCGGATCAAATCGTTCATCCCCGCGTCCACGACAATGAATTTTTTGCCGCCGTTTTGCTTGGTCAAAAGGACCCGAGTCACCAGGGCGCCGGAACGTCCCACCAGCCATCGGCCCGGCTCGAAGATCAATTGGCACTGTAACGGCTGGAGGATTGGAAGAATCCCTCGCGCCAATTCATCGGGCTGCGGCGCTTTCTGATCGAGATAAGGAATGCCCAGGCCGCCACCCAAATCGATAGTGGCAATGTTCAGTCCGGCATTTCGAAGATCGCAGACGTGTCCGGCCAGAACCTGGGCAGCATCGACGAAGGGACGAGTTTCCAAAATCTGCGAACCAATGTGAAATCCGATTCCCTCGATGCGAACTCGCCGAAGGGATCGAGCCAACCCGACGATCTCAGGCAGCAGGCGCGTGTCGATTCCGAATTTGTGTTCCCGCAAGCCGGTGGCGATGTACGGATGAGTTTTCGGATCCACGTCCGGATTGATGCGGAGTGAAACTCGGGCTTTTTTCTTGAGCGCGACCCCGCGGGCCTCCAGCAGTTTCAGTTCTTCAATCGATTCCACATTGAACTGACCCAATCGGCGTCGCAGCGCAAAGTCAATTTCCTCCGATGTTTTTCCCACGCCCGAGTACACCACGGTTTGCGGATCGGCGCCGGCTTCGAGCGCGCGAAAAAACTCTCCTCCCGAAACCACGTCAAAGCCGCTTCCCAGCGCTTTGAATAATTTCAAGATGCGGAGATTGGAGTTGGCCTTCACGGCATAGCAGATGCGATGAGGCGTCGCCGCGAAGGCCTGATCGAACTCCCGGTATCGCGCTTCGATGTCGTCGGCGCTGTAGGCGTAAAAAGGTGTGCCGACCTTCTCTGCAATGACTGCGACGGCGACGCCGCCGATGCCGAGATGTTGCTTTCGGTATTGCAGGGGATGTTCCGTTTTCCGTTTCACGTTTGACAATTTTTATCTCGCCGCGTTATATTCAAACCGTTGAGTTTCAAGCACGTTAGCGCAATTCACGAAGTCCCCTCGAGTGGAATGAATTCTTCGAGTCTTCGAACGTTGGAATATCCGGGGCTGTTAGCGATTCTGGCCCGCTATCTCACTTCCACTTTGGCGGGCGAGCGCTCTCCCCTCTGCGAACCTCAGTCCGATCTCCCAGCGCTTCGTCGTGAGATTCGACTCGTCTCCGAACTCAAAAAATTTCTCACGGAGGGGCATCAATTCAGTTTCGACGAGTTGAATCAGATCACGGAAATCTTGGGCCAACTCGCAATTCAAGGCTCGGTCTTGGAGCCGCTTCAAATCGTCGAGATGGAGAAGCTGGTGATCGCGACCAATCGCGCGCACGCCCTCGGAGGACGATTCAAAGAGGTTTTTCCTGCCATCGCGCGAGTCACCGACGGTCTTCCTGATTTCCGATCTCAGGAGAAACAACTCAAGGGAAAGATTCTTCCTTCCGGCGAATTGGCGGATGATGCCAGTCCCGCGCTTGATTCTATACGGAAATCTATTCAAAGAGTAAACGAAAAGATTCAGCACACGCTTTCGAAATTCATCCAGCGCGATTCACGGCAGGCGACGGTTCAAGACGATGTGATCACGATTCGCAACGACCGCTTCGTCATTCCGGTGCGCGTGGAGCAACGGAAGCAAGTCCCCGGTGTTTTTCACGGCACCAGTTCGAGCGGCGCGACGGTTTTTATCGAGCCGCTGGCGGTGGTCGATCTGAACAACGACCTGGCGGCGCAGCGCGAGGCGGAGCACCAGGAGATTCGACGCATCCTGGCGTTTCTGACGGACCAACTGAGGACCGCGTTGCCGGCATTGGAAACCGCCGCCGACATCATCGGCCAAATCGACATCGCGCAAGCGAAGGCCCGATTCTCGATCCAATTCAATTGCTGCGAACCGGAGCTGAATGCCGAGGGGACTCTGTCGATCGAAAACGCCCGGCATCCG
>CAZIDA010000207.1:2888-6324 GCA_964537865.1 uncultured Acidobacteriota bacterium | reverse complement strand
CCCAACGGGGTTGTGCGCCTCGCGGTGTTGTTTGCGTCACCCAGGGTAGTCCGCCATAGAGCCGGCGGACAACCCTGGGCTGTGAGCCGCTGCCTCTTCGAGGCAGGCCATCGTTTGTCACTCTATTTTTCGATTATCTCTGGTAAACAAGGCGCAGGCAAGAGTGTCTGCGCCACAGCGGATCATTCATCTCCGTCGGGGTACTCGAAGATGCGCATGAACCGCTTTACATCTTCGGGGCTTCCGGTGACCTTGGCCAGGTTGTCGCTCAACTTCACCGTGCCGTGCCCGCACGATTCCACCAGCTTGATGACAATCTGCGGCGGCTTCCATCCCAGATCGTTGGTGAGATCGGTGCCCCAGCCGAAGGTGGTTTGAATTCTTCCCTGAAAACGTTTTGAGAGATCGAGGATGGTCGGCAAGTCGAGCCCGTCGCTGAAGACGATGAGTTTTTCGCGCGGGTCGATGCCGTGGCGCCGGTAAAACTGAATGGCGCGCTCGCCAAATTCCATGGGATCGCCGGAATCTTGGCGCAGGCCTTTCCACTGCCGCGCTTGTTCCGCCGTCATATCGCGAAAGAAAAACTCGGAGCCGTAGTTGTCGGTGAGGGCGACCGCTCCGCCGGCGCCGTATTGCTGCCACCACAGCTTCAGAACTTCGTTGTGAGAGCGGAGAATTTCGTCGTCGCTCGCGTGCATCGCCCCGGACATTCCCATGAACATCTCATGGCCGAAGGTGCCGATGGGATAGACGCCATGTTTTTGGGCGAGAAAGACGTCGGACGTTCCTTTGAATTGTTTGGGCAGTTCGCGCGACAACGTTTCGACGACGTGATCGTGCCAAGCGCGGCTGAAGCGACGGCGCGCGCCGAAATCGCTGAAGGTAATTTCGGGATGCTTCTTCAAAATTTCTATCTTTCTTCGAAGACGCGCGTCGCCTTCGGCCCACACAGCGGCCTCGTCGGCGGTTTGACGCGCCAGGAATGAGCGCGCAAACATTTCGCTGAGAATGGCAAGCGCCGGCGTCTCCCAATAAATTCCCGCGGACCACGGCCCCATGAATTCCAGGCGGTAATCCCCGTTGAATCGTTCCAGCCGATAATCGCAGAGCTGAACTCTTTCCAGAAAATCGAGATACGCCTCGACAAAGATTCTCTGTCCGGCGCTGTCGGTT
The DNA here is from genome assembly GCA_964537865.1 of uncultured Acidobacteriota bacterium. Taxonomy (GTDB): domain Bacteria; phylum Acidobacteriota; class Terriglobia; order JAIQFV01; family JAIQFV01; genus CAZIDA01. The sequence goes on along the minus strand of CAZIDA010000207.1, from coordinate 5,151 downwards.
TGCTGCCGCAGGTATTCGATCTCGGCAGGGGAGACGCGAAGCGCGCGCAGGTGGTCGAGCTGAGCGCGCAGTTCGGCTTCGTCGATGAAGTCGGCCAAGGCGACGGAGGTGGAACGATTCTCCAGCGCGCACTTCACCGGAACATCGCGGAAGCGCAGGTACACGACCTGACCCATCGTGAACTTGTAGAAATCCGAATCGAGCAGGGAGTGAATGATCCACGGATCGCGCATAAAAGGCATCAGCCGTCAGGTCTCTATAAGTTTTTGAGCTTCCTCGGTAGTGGTCACTTCCACGCCGGCTCGACGCATTTCGTCGATCGCTTTGACGGCGTCACCCGGTTTGAGATTGACGGCGCGGCAGGCGTCCACGAGCAGGCGCACGCGAAAACCTTTGCGCGCGGCGTCGAGCGCCGAGCACTTGACGCAATAATCGGTCGCCAATCCGCCTAAGAGAATCTCATCAACGCCTCGCGCGTGAAGCGCATTCTCAAGTAACTCACCGGAAGGAGTGCGGCCGTCAAACGCCGAATAGCCGTCCTCATCCACGCGTTCACCGGTGGAGACGACGACGGCTTGGTGCGTTTGAAGCGCCGCGGCCATATCCGGATGAAACTCCGCGCCCGGGCTGTTTTGAACGCAGTGCGGCGGCCACACGCCGCCAAATTTCGCGAAGTGCCGGGTGTTCGGCGGATGCCAATCGCGCGACGCAAAAATCGGTCCGCCGTGAGCGGCCATCGCCTGAATCATCCGAACCAGCGGCGCCACCACGGCGTCGCCTTCGTTGACGGCGAGCGCGCCGCCCGGACAAAAATCTTTTTGGACGTCAATCACCAAGAGTGCTTTCTTGCTCATCGCATTTCCGCCTTTCCTCAAACGCCCCTTTCCGATTAGAATGCAGAAAATCGAAATTCGATGGATCGATATGCGAATTGCTTCGCTTCTGCCCAGCAGCACGGAAATCTGCTACGCCCTCGGTTTCGGCGACGAGCTGGTAGCGGTGTCGCACGAGTGCGATTATCCGCCGGACGCGCAATCGAAGCCCAAGCTGACGCGCGCACGCGTCGACTCCGGCCTCAGCAGCCGCGAAATCGACCGGCAGGTTTCCAGCGCGCTCCATGAGACCGGCAGCTTGTACGATCTCGATTTCGATTTGTTGGCTCGCCTGCAGCCCGACCTTATTCTAACCCAGCAACTGTGCGAAGTGTGCGCCGTGTCGTACGAATACGTGAAGGACGCCGTGCGCGGCTTGCGGTTTTCTCCGCAGGTCGTCAACTTGGAACCGACGCGCGTCGCTGATATTTTTGAAAATATCCGCACCGTCGGGCGATTGGCCGGCCGCACGGCTCAAGCCGAAAAGTTCATCGCCTCTCTCGAAAAGCGCGTCGAGCGGGTGAGAAAAATGACCGGGGATTTGCCGACGCGTCCCCGGACATTCTTGATGGAATGGATCGATCCGCCCTACTGCGGCGGCCATTGGAACGGCGAGTTGGTCGAGATGGCCGGCGGCATCGATCGTCTGGCTCGAATCGGAGAACCTTCCGCGCGCTTGCCTTGGAAGGAGGTTGCCGAATTCGCGCCTGAAGTCGTGGTGATCAGTTGCTGTGGCTTTTCGCTGGACCGGGCCTTGCGCGAAACGCCGCGGTTGGATCTTGTTCCGGAGTGGCGGGAGCTCCCGGCCGTTCAAGAACACCGAGTCTTTGTGGCGGACGGCAATCAATTCTTCAGTCGTCCCGGTCCACGCATCGTGGAAAGCCTCGAAATGCTGGCAGTGATGATTCATCCGGAACTCGCCGGACAAATTGAGATGCCGCCCGGGAGTTTTGTTCCTCTGTTGGAATCTTAACCGTAAATCGCTCACCCCAGCGCATTGGATTTCAAGAGAAAGATAAGCGGCCTCGAAATTAGACGCAGCGTCATGCCGGCGGTGATCCGCCATGCATGAACGATCTCAAACACGACGCCGTGAACGGCGCCGCGCCAATGTTTCATGCGCCCCGAAAATAGGCGTACCGTTTGGGTAGCCGGGGTTCCTGGCTAGGTGGATTCTTTGGGCGAATCCCAGGCGTGGCTAAGAAAGCATCGCTTCACAACACCAAAAAAAATCGCCGCTTCAAACTGCGCGTGGCAGATTGAAGCGGCGTCGAGCACTCATCAGAATTCAGACGCGCGTCCTAGCGGCGTCGCCCGCCACCGGGTCGGCTTTCAGAGCGAGCCGCTGGGGCCGCATGATACGAAGGCGCGGCGTGATATGACGGCGCAGG
>CAZIDA010000207.1:0-2788 GCA_964537865.1 uncultured Acidobacteriota bacterium | reverse complement strand
GACGGCGCAGGATGATACGAAGGCGCGGGCGCAGCACGATACGTGGGCGCCGAATAGTTCCGGCTCGGTGGAGGCGAGTACCGCGGCGCTTCATATCGTGGCGCGGCTTGATACTGAGGCGCGTGGTATTGCGGCGCAGCGTGATACTGAGGCGCCTGATAGTGCGGCGCTTGATAACTGCGCGACTGGTACCGCGCAGCAGGCGGCGGATTGTAAGACGGCGCCGAACGGTAGGAGTTCGGGGCCACACGTTCAATTCGCGATGGAGCTTGATAGCTCTGCCGCTGCGGCGCTTGCCAAGAAGATCGAGACGGGTTCCGGTTTTGCTGCATGTTTCTCGGCTGCTGGTTGCGTTGCGGCGCGGGCGCCACGCGACCGCCGCCATGGTAAGGCGCCGCCGGTCTCACGCTTTCATTGCGCGCGCCGGGATTCGAGGGCGTATACGCGGGACCTCTTCCCCGGTACTCCGTTTGACCGGAGTAAGGAGTTCTCGCGGCCGGCGCTTGGAATCCCTCGCGATTTCCGCCCTGAACGCGAGCGGGCATGCTGTTGGCGCTTCGTCCAAAGGTTTGAGTGTGTGGACGATTGAACGACTCGCTGCGTTGCGCCGGCGCCATGGTCCGTGAATTGATGCTGGACCGATTGAATCCTTCGCGATTCGCAACGCGCGGATTTCCGCCAAACGGCTGACCCAATCTCAAATTCTCAGCCGGTCGAGCGCCCACTCCGCGAATGGTTTCTCCACGGCTCCATCCTTTGGTATCGGAAGCGATCTGAATCCTTCCGGAACCTCTGGCGGAATTCGGGCGCAGAACCTCAGAGAAAGAGGTTCGCTGAATTTCGGGCCGCGAGGAGAACCGCAGGCCTCGGTCCGAGGTCATCTGCGTCAACACTTCGCGATTGCGAACAATGGTGTGCGGATCGACGACGTTCCGGATGAAGGTGTTGCGATTCACCACCACCATGCGGTTGCGGAAAAAGTTGTGCGGCCGGAAGAAGTTGATGTTGATGAAACCTCCGCCGTATCCGTAGAAGGTGTCGAACGGCGAGTACGGGCACCATCCCCAATAATTTCCATAGTTGAAGAAGAACACGCGCGCGGGACTCCAATAATTGAAGCTAGCGCCCGGGCACCATCCCCAGCCGAAGCCTGAAATCCACGCCCAGCTTCCGTAGTGATAGGGCAGCCATCCCCACGGCTCGTACGAAATCCAGGTGTATCCCATGTCCGGATAATATCCCCATCGACCATAGCTGTACGGCACCCAATCCACCGGGACTCCATTGGGGGCCCAAACATAACCGTAGCCGGGCTCATACACCCAGCGTCCGTAATGATCCAAATCGTAAGCGCCGTAACCGACCGACGACGGGATGTATTGATAGCTGTTCGCACTGGCCAGGTAATTGTCGCGATCGAAATTCCAACGATCCCATCCATCCATCGCGGGCGCGGCGCCGATGAAATAATGATTGGGGTCGGCATTGTTCAGCGAGAACAATTCCCCGGTGCGAACGTCAACTTGGCCGGCATTGCTGTTCACGTGGACCTGGCCGCGGAAGACGATCAAATTGTTTTGTCCGTCGACCGACAGGCGAAAACGGCTGCCGCCATCGGAGTCGGCTGCCAGCGTGGGCGTCGTCACGCGGAACGCGTCGCTGTAGCTGGGCATGACATTGACATAAGCCAGCCCTTGGCTGAGGAAGATTTGGGAATAGCGTCCGTTGGAGTTGGTGTCGAGTTCTTGAATTTCCAAAACGCTGTTGGACGCCAGCCGAACATACGAGCCGTCGTCGAATTCAATCTCGGTGCGCCCTTGATCGCCCACCCAAACGCGGTCGCCTTGAACCAGCGGCGCGTTGATGACGGCGTCGAGCCATTGCGAATCGGGTCCGTGTTGAATGGAAACGTCGCCTTCCACCAAGCTCAGTCGCGCGACACGCCCTTGATAATCGGTGTTCGACTGCTGCGTGGCGTCGGGCGCCGGCTGCGTCGTGTAAGTGGCGTCCTGCTGTCCCAAAAGACCACTTCCAAACTGCAGCATCGCGAGTATCGCGACTCCGCCTATCACTGCTTTGAAAGTTGATCGTCTCATGGTTTTCGCCCCCAATCGTTTCTTCCTACTTACACACGCCTAGATGAGAATTATATGTCCGGGGTTGTCATTTTCGTATTCAATTTTTAGTCACTTATTGAAATCTTCTGTAACGGAGTGCGCTCGCCGACGTCGACGCTGAAGGACACGAATCCGTGCACAAAATGGAATGAGGGTCTCGTCGAAGTGGTAGCCGGGATACTCCCCCGCCGCCGCAGGCGGAGGGCATCCCGGACATCGCATGAACCTCAGTCGCCGCGACGGATTTCTTGGGGCATCACGGATGTCCGGGATTCGCCAGAGACCGGCGAATCCCGGCTACCCAAACATCCGCACGGGCTACTTTCGAGGCAGGCGCACATGGTCGCCGCGGTGGCCCCTCAAAGGGATGAAAACATTTCAGGGTTGGGATGATGCCAGCCCGATAGGGCGATAGTCCGCCAGCTCTTTGGCGGATAGCCCCACGCGTAAGCGTGGGGATAGGCGATCGAAGAGATCCTGACAAGCCCCGGTTAACCGGGGCGACAGAGACCTATTTTCGAGGCAGAGGCCCACTCCACCCCTGGAGTTGGGTCGCGACGGACTCGCCGAGGAATTGACAATTATGGGCAATACAATATAATCACAAGGCTTGCGAACCTCATCCAGCGCCCCATTGAGGCCTCCGTCGCAAATTCGGTCGTGCCTTATGG
>CAZIDA010000206.1:0-6336 GCA_964537865.1 uncultured Acidobacteriota bacterium | reverse complement strand
CCCTTCCACCAGCGCGATCATGCGATCCAGAAAAGTTTCGCCGGGATTCGAGGTAATGCGGATTTTGATCCAATCGGAAATCACCTTCGTTCCCCCGGTGACGGCCGAGCGGTCGCCGCCCGATTCGCGAATGACCGGCGCGCTTTCCCCGGTGATGGCTGATTCGTCCACCGACGCCACGCCTTCGACGATTTCGCCGTCGCCCGGGATGAATTCGCCCGCGCGCACCAGGACGACGTCGCCCTTGCGCAGTTTCGGCGCCGGCGTGATTTTCGTCTTGACGCCGTCAAGCCCGCTCCCGGAATCTTCCACGATCAAGTTCGCGACCGTTTCGGTCTTGGCTTTTCGGAGCGTGTCGGCTTGAGCTTTTCCCCGGCCCTCCGCCATCGCTTCGGCGAAATTGGCGAACAATACCGTGAACCACAGCCACAGTGTGATCTGTGTGGTGAAAAGGAGGCGCCAAGTGTCGCCGCGGAACACGTCGCGCAGAACGAAGAAGGTCGTCAGGGCGCTTCCGACCTCGACGACAAACATCACCGGGTTCTTTGCGACCTGGCGGGGATTCAGTTTCAGAAAAGCGTCTTTCATCGCCCGCTTCACAATGGGCGGATCAAACAGCGGTCGTTTTTGTGCGCGTTCAGACATGATCACCTCAGCGGCCAGTCACCGCGGAGACGCAAGGGCCGCGAAGGTTGCGCAGAGATTCTTTGGCTCCTTTGCGCATCCTCGGCGCCTCGGCGTCTCGGCGGTGAAAACCCTAACCAAACAGAAAGAAGATGATTCGCAGGTACTACGCACTAGATGATCCATATTCAAGATAGATAACATCAGAGACAATTCCTATTCCTCTATCTCTCAAAACATCACCCCGGCCTTCATTAAAAAATGCTCCACGATCGGCCCCAGCGACAGCATCGGAAAAAACGTTAACGCCCCGACAATCAGAATCACGCCGATCAGGAGCGCCACGAACAGCGGCGTATGCACCGGGAAAGTTCCCGCCGACACGGGCACGATCTTCTTGGCAGCCAAACTCCCGGCAATGGCCATCATCGGAATGATCATCAAGAATCGCCCGATCAGCATCGCCAGCCCCATCGTGGTGTTGAACCAAACGGTGTTGGTGTTCAGTCCGGCGAACGCCGAGCCGTTGTTGCCGGTGGCGGAGGTGAAGGCATACACGATTTCGGAAAGCCCGTGTGGACCGGCGTTTGCAATTTGCGAAACGCCATACTTGGCCACGCTGGCCCAGGCGGAGAAAACGAGAATGGAGAGCGCGAACACCAGGACGTACAGCATCGCCATCTTCACGTCCTTGGATTCGATCTTCTTGCCCAGATACTCCGGCGTGCGCCCGACCATCAAGCCCGCGATGAACACCGTCAACACAATCATCACCAGCATCCCGTACATTCCCGCGCCCACGCCGCCGAAGATGATTTCTCCCAACATGATGTTGACCAGCGGGACCAACCCGCCGAGCGGCGTGAAGGAATCGTGCCAGGAATTAATGGCGCCGCAGGAGGCGTCGGTGGTGACGGTGGCGAACAACGCCGAATCCATGATGCCGAAGCGCACTTCCTTCCCTTCCATGTTGCCACCGGCCTGTTGGAAGCCCTTGGTCGTGACTGCGGATTGATTGATTCCGAACTGGCTGAAATTGGGATTGCCGCGCGATTCAAAGTGATAAGCCGTCAAGAACCCCGCGAGAAACAGAATCGCCATCGCGCCGAACACCGCCCAGCCATGCCGCTGGTTTCCGGTCATTCGTCCCAAGGTGTAAGTCAGGCCGGAAGAGATCGCCAGAATGGCCAGCATCTCAAAGAAATTCGAGAAGGGCGTAGGGTTCTCGAACGGGTGTGACGAATTGGCGTTGAAGAATCCGCCGCCGTTGGTTCCCAGCTCTTTGATGATTTCTTGTGAAGCCACCGGGCCTTGCGCGATAGTTTGCTCCGTAACGGTCTTTGTGGATGACGCACCGTTTGCCCCTGAGACGGAGACCGATTGCGGCTCCACGAGCTTTGCGGTCGTGTACGGCGAGAGGTTCTGCACCACGCCTTGCGAGACGAGCACCAAGGCGCCGACAATACAGATAGGAAGCAAAACGTACAAAGCGGCGCGCGTCATATCGACCCAAAAATTTCCGAGGGTCTTGGCTTCGCGTCGGGCAATGCCACGGATGAAGGCGATCGCCAGGGCGATGCCGGTCGCCGCCGAAGTAAAATTGTGGAAGGCGAGGCCGGCCATTTGGACGAAGTAACTCATCGTCGATTCGCCGGAATACGACTGCCAGTTGGTGTTGGTGGTGAAACTCGCGGCCGTGTTGAAGGCCAAGTCCGGTGGAACGGCAGCGAATTTTTGCGGATTGAACGGCAGGAAGTATTGAACGCGTTGGAACAGATAGAGGAGAAGCATGCTGACCAAGCTGAACATCAGCATGGCGGCCGTGTACTCGGTCCAGTGCTGTTCTTTTTTCGCGTCAACGCGGCAGGCGCGATAGACGAGACGCTCCACCGGTCCAACGATCTTTTGCAGAAACGTTCTTTCGACCGAGAACACTTTCGCCATATACAGTCCGAGCGGTTTGGTGATCAACACCAGAGCGAGAACGTACAAACCGACTTGCACAAATCCATTCAGAGTCATCGTTCATCCCTCGCGATTTCCGCAACGCGCTTCAAGTTCTGGTAGCCCCGGCCGTTCTGCAGGCCGGGGGATTTTCTTTGAATGAATGCGAAACCCCCGCCCCCCAAAACGGGCGGGGCTACCAAAACCTCACTTTCGTCGCCGCCCCTCATCAGAACCTCTCCGGCTTCAGCAACGCATACAGCAGGTACACGAGCAAACCCAACGCGATCACGCCACTGACGATATTTTCCAGGTTCACGGCTTTGCCCTTTCACACGCGGTCACAAAATCGCGTGTACCAAAACGAAATCAGAAAGAAGAGCAAGGTCAGCGCTACAAACAAGGCGTCTCTCATCGCAGGACTCCTTCAACAGTCATCGCAGTCACACGGACACGATAAGGAAAAGCGGATAAGGAAGTAATAAGCCGGACGTAAGAAATTCATAAAAGCCGGCAAGATGTTCAAAGCGCGCCGTCTTCATATCGTGAACGGATTCATTTCGCCGGCGAGTTTTCATCCGGCTCGAGATCAGCTATAATCGGCGACCGAGTGGTTGGGGCAACCTCTTAAGTCAAGATGGGCAACCGGAGCAAGGCGCTTTCTGGTTGCGGCGAAAGATTGTCGGGCTCACAGCCGTTAACTGAGGATCTTCTGTATAGCAAGCCCGTAGAATCGTGTCTTTTTAGCAAGAATTTTGAGGTCGCAATGAGAAACCTTGAGATCCATTTGGCTGCGGCCCCAGGCCGCTCCGTGATTCGTTTTTTCAGACCTCGACTCGCCGGCGCGGACAAAACTCCTACGATCGCTTTGGGACATCTGGAGATGGCGGTGATGGAGATTCTCTGGGCCCACGGCGAAAACAACGTTCATGGGGTGATGGAGAAGCTGGATCGGCCGCTGGCCTACACCACGGTGATGACCACGCTCGACCGGCTGTTCAAGAAGGGTTTGCTGCAGCGGCGCAAATTCGAACGCGCTTTCATTTACTCGCCCCGATTATCGCGCCGGGAATGGGAACAAAAGCGCGCCGGCGATTGGGTGGCCGGATTCTTGTCGGACGCTCAACCCTCCGGGGAACTTCTGGTCTCCTGCCTCATCGAAGCCATCGGTCGCCATGACCAATCGTTGCTGGATCAATTGGAGAAGGAGATCCGGCTCAAGCGGCGGGAACTTTTGAGGAACTCACAGAGCGCCGAACATGAATCGACGGATCAAACCACGACCCACCCTGCGCGACTTGCGGCCGGCGGCGGCAACCGCGGGAGGAAGCCATGAGTCTTCCCTACTTCATAAGACTGCTGCTGCTTTCGCTGGCAACTTTTTTCATTGTTCATTTTGCGGTCGGGACAACCGTCTCTCTACTCGCGCGCCGCGCCGTTCGTTTCAGCGAACGGATCGCCGATCAAATATCGTCGTCTTGGGCGGCTCGATTTCTGCTGGCCCTGCGCTTGACGCCTCTTGCGGTCGCCACTTTCGTGGTGGTCGGGCTTTGCATCCCGAGTTATTTGCGGCTTGAGCCCGCCGCCACCGCCGAGCAGGTGGGTTGGGCCTGCGTCGGCGCGGCCATGATGGGCTTGGCGATATGGTTTGCGTCGATGACCCGCGCGCTCCGCGCCATTTTCAGCTCGTTGCGATATGGCCGCCGGCGCCGACGTGAAGGAAAGAAGAGCCGCCTCGCCGGACAGCGCGCCCCCGTGTGGATAGTGGACGCCGGCCCGCTCATGGCGACCGCGGGAATACTCCAACCGAAGCTTGTGATTTCGCGTGACGTGTTGAGCGCGCTTTCGCCGGATCAATTGGAAGCGGCGATGCTTCATGAGCGCGCTCACCGGATTTCGTGTGATAATTTGCAGCGCCTGATCATCCTATCGTCACCCGATATTCTTCCATTCGCCAAAAGCTTGAAGCGCATTGAAGCCGCCTGGGCAAGATTGACCGAGTGGGCGGCCGACGATCGCGCCGTGGCGGGAAACTCGCAGCGTTCGCTTTCGCTGGCGGCGGCGTTGGTTCAAGTGGCGCGCATGGGGGTTGTGGCGCGGCCTTCTCCCTTGACCGCGTCGTTGGTGGCGGAAGACCAGGACCTCGAGGCCCGCGTGAGCCGGCTTTTGAAAATGGGGCTGTTTCGACAGAAATCCTCTCAGACCCTCACCACGTTCTTGGCAAGCAGCAGCCTGGCGATGGTCGCGGTTCTCGTCGTTCTTTTGCTCGATCCCTCCACGTTTGCGAGGGTGCATGGAATCCTGGAAATGTTGATTCGATAGAATGCCCGTCAATAGTTCCATCATTTGAAAGGCACAACTCTGTCGTCCACCAAGGTGGACTCACACTGATTTGTTCGCCGGTTCCCGGCGCTCACGCGCCGCGCTTCTCACCATCGCTCCTTCGGAGCTGTTGTCCAGTTTCTTTATGAGCCCCGGTAGCCGAGGTGCGCTTTGGGCGCCTCGGATGTTCAATTCGATCTACTCCGAAAATAGGTTTCGCTGGCCGTAACCCCATTGGGGTTATCGCCTCGATTAACGTGAATTCGAACCCAGGGTAGCTCTCCGCCGCGGCGGAAAGCAACCCTGGGCTGGAGGACGCGTCCCCTTCGGGGACGAGCTTACGATGAGTTCCATCGGCCGCATCGTTTTTCGTGCACTTGAGTGCGCCGCAGGTCCATGAGCGACTACTCCGAAAATAGCCAAGGTCTCTCTGCGCCATCTCGGCGTCCTCAGCTTAGCAAGCTTCGAAAATCTTGCCTTTCTGACGAGATTTTCAGGTCGCGACGACGTAACCATGAGTCCGCCACGGCGGACGGCCCCAGGCCGCTCTGCGCCATCTCCACCCGCCGCGGCGGGGCGTCTCGGCGGTGAATGGCCCTGCCGGGCCGCCAAGAAACTCGTCATCGAGCGCTAAACCGCGGGCCACTTCTCGCCCTTCTGCCTCTATCCAATTACGACCTATTGTAGTAACGCGTCCTCTGCTGCATGCTGCTCTCTTTTTTGACCGCCAAGACTCCCTCACTTTTGGAGGTTCCAATCTTCATGACTCGACCGGGCGTTTTCTTCGTCCTCCTTCTGCTCGCCATTTCCCCCGCCTTAATTGCTCAAACACCGGACACCGCCGGCATTCACGGCTCGGTGACCGATCAAAGTCACGCCGCCGTGCCCGGTGTCCGGATCATCTTAAAGAACGAACAAACCGGCATCGAACGGAACACCGAAACGGATGACGCGGGAAATTTTCTGATCGCCGGCCTTCCCATTGCCGGACGCTACGATCTCGTCGCCAGCAAGGCCGGCTTCACCGAGGCGCACACGGGCCATTTGATTCTGGAAGCCGGAACCACCGCCGATCTCAAGCTGCAGCTCAACGTTTCCGGCGGCGCAACGCAAATCACGGTCACCGGTGTCGCAGGCGCCGTTCGTACGGACGAGCCTCAAATAGGAACGCGCCTGGAATCCGCTCAAATGGAGAGCACGCCGCTGTTGAATCGCCGGATTACTTACCTGCCGTTGCTGAACGCCGCCAATCGTCCGGCCATCAACCAAGGCGACGTCTTCATGAATCAGACGCTTTTCACCACCAACGGCGCGGGACGGCGACAGACGTGGTTTGAAATCGACGGCAGCACCGGGAACGACAGTTGGGGACGCCAAACGTTATTCACGAACATCCCGCTTGACGCGGTGCAAGGAGTGACGGTGCGCACGAGCGCCTTCTCGGCG
>CAZIDA010000205.1:0-6361 GCA_964537865.1 uncultured Acidobacteriota bacterium | reverse complement strand
GGCGAATGGTTTAGCCGGCGGCATCGAAGTCACGCCCGATGGATTCATCTGCAATTTGGCTGACGGCGCGGTGAACAAGCAGGCTCGGTTCATCAAGGAGAAGGATGCGGCTTCCTGGAAGCGCGAGTGGATTGAAGGCGAGCACGCCGGTCACGTCTGGTAAATGGCGCTGGGCCGAAACGGATCGTCTCTCGTCTACAATTACTCGACCGCCAGCGTCCGCACTCAGTTCTTCAGCGCCCGGCTTGAAGGCAATCGAATCGTTTCACCGGTTCAGATCACGGATCTGAATCCTGAATTCAAAAAGCGCGTCATCGCCAAATCCGAAGTGATTCATTGGAAGGGAACGTTGGACGAAGAGGTCGAAGGCATTCTCTATTATCCCGAAAACTACGAGGCGGGGGAAAAGTATCCCTTGATGCTGATGATTCACGGAGGTCCCGCCGGCGCCGACCACGACGCCTGGAGCCAATCGTTCGCGTATCCGGTGAATTTGATGACGGAGCGAGGCGCGTTCGTTCTCCGGCCCAACTATCACGGCAGTTCCGGCTACGGTCTCAAATGGGTGGAATCTATCGCGCATGGAAAATATTACGACTTGGAAGTGCCCGACATTGAGAAAGGCGTCGACGAACTCATCCGGCGCGGCCTGGTCGATCCCGATAAACTCGGAACCATGGGATGGTCCAATGGAGCGATCCTTTCGATCGCTTTAACCGTTTCCACCGACCGCTACAAAGTTTGTTCCTCCGGCGCCGGGGACGTGGAGTGGATCAGCGATTGGGGCAACGCGCAGTTTGGCGCTTCCTTCGACAATTACTACTTTGGCAAGTCCGCGCTCGAAGATCCGCACCTTTACATTCAGAAGTCTCCCCTTTTCAAGATGGACCGCGTAAAGACGCCCACCATCATCTACTTTGGGACCATTGACACGAATGTTCCCACCGAGCAGGGCTGGCTCCATTTTCGAGCGCTCCAACAAATCGGAAAGACGGATGTCAAGTTCATCCTCTTCCCCGGTGAGCCTCATGGAATTCGAAAACTTTCTCATCAACGCCGAAAGCTGGAAGAAGATTTGGCGTGGATCGACAAATATCTTTTCAAGACCGCGGCGCCGGAGAACGAGGCGCTTAAGAAAGGCTCTCCGCTCGCTTTTGCTTTGAAAGACCGGTCCGTGAAGAGAGTTGCCGGGCATTATGGCGAGGCATTCAGACCTGCGGGCCCCAGGAAGACGTCAGACGTTCTGATTCCCGAAGTGGTGCGTCGCGGAGAGGTGGAGCTTGGCCGCTTTGAAGTGACGCGAGCCCAGTACGCCGCTTTCGACAAATCCTACGCCGTGGCCCCGGGCACGGAGGATTTTCCCGCCAACAACATCTCTTTTGAAAAGGCGAAAGCTTATTGCGAGTGGCTGAGCCGATTGACGGGAAAAGTCTATCGATTGCCCAACAAAAAAGAATTCGAAGCTTGGTCGAGCAAGGCAAAGTCCGGTGAAAACACGCTGGATTATTGGGCCGGATATTCCGTGAATCCCGACGATGCGCTGCGACTCAAAGCGGCCATCGCCGAATTGGGTTCGCAGGATCAGGCGCCTTTGCTCAAGAAGGTCGGCAGTTTTCATCCGGTTGAAGATGAGAATCAAGACGACGTTTACGATCTCGGCGGAAACGCGGCCGAATGGACAATCGCAAGAGATGGTTCTGGAAAAGCTCTTGGAGGGAGCGCGGATGCGCCTTCCGATCCCAAGATCGCGCCGGAACTGCGTCATCCTGCGCCGGCGTACATCGGCTTCCGAGTCGTCCGTGGCCACGACGCAAGACCATGAAAATTGCGTTGGTAGCCGGGATGCTCCGTTCTTTGGGGCATCCCGGACGCCCGGGATTCGCCAAAGATCGGGCGAATCCCGGCTACCAAGGCTTTTTTCGAGGCAGCATCCCCAACCATTGACCGTTGATTCCCGTCTGGGCTAGTATTGCGCATCATGTCAAAGCGCGTGAAGGTGGCGATCGCCATTGTGTTTCTTGCCTTGGTGGGGATTATTTTGGCCTCCACGCTGAATCTGAGCCGGTACGAATGTGAAGTCTGCATGAACTTTCACGGCCAGGTGGCGTGCCGAACGGCCGCCGGATCGACGCGCCAAGAGGCCATTCGAACCGCCACGGACAATGCCTGCGCTCAAATCGCCTCGGGCATGACCGACAGCATCACGTGCGGCGACACTCCGCCGCAAAGCATTCGATGGATCAAACCCTGAACTACTCCCGCCACGAGTTTCACCTCCATCCGGAAGTTCTCGCTCCGTTTAAGAACCTTCGAAATTCTCGCCCTTTTGAGCAGATTTTGATTTCGCAACGGCGTAACTATGAGTCTGCGGTGGACCGCGGCTCGCCAAGGCGGGCGGTCCCAGGCCGCCTGTGTTATATTATCCCGGCCCCGAAGCGCGTCGCGCGCGATGATCGTGTTTCACATCAAGATGAACTCGTAAAGTGATTGCCGGCGCTGGGGACTTTCTCGATTCTACTCTATGAAATTGCGGCTGCGTTCTTTCTCGTGGGGTCCGAAAGGCCTGCTTCTCTTCCTTTCATTGCTGATCCTATCTCCTGCTCCGTCGACGCCCGCCGTCGAGCACCTGATGATCTACACCGACACGCAGTCGCGGGCGCTGCCGGTCAGTATGATGGGCGGCGCGCCGTACGTGCGGCTTCTGGACTTGCTCAGCAGCATCGGGAATGTGTCCGTCATCCAGCAAAGCACCTCGGTTCTCGAGGTGCGGCTTCAAAATCACACTCTCTTTTGTCGGCCCAACTCCACGCTGGTGGCCGTCGATGGAAGCATCACCTCCATTGGCGAACCGATTTTGATGAGAGGCGCGGAGTGGCTCATTCCGACGGAGTTCATCAGTCGAGTTCTCCCTCGTCTCACGGACAAGCGCGTCACTTTTCGAACCGGCGCACTTCGCGCCTTTATCACAACGGCGCCTCCCCCGCGGGTTTTCTTCGACGCGAAGAAAGGGATTCTCTCATCGCGCCTGGCGGTGGAAGTGACCCAGCCCGTCCCTTTTGAAATTCAGCGCGCGGCAAATGGCGCCACCATCCTGATGGGAAGCCGTCCCCTCGATCCCGGCGCCGAGCGGCTGAATTACAGCGACGACTTGATCAAAAGCATTGTCTTTGACGACGCCGATGGTCGACCCAAGATCCGCATCACGACATCAAATCCATCCTTCGATCTGAATTCTTCCATCACGCAAGGGGGTCTTGTGTTTCTCGTAAGCTTGACCCCCGCGGCGGCGGCATTGCCGGCCAAACCGCGAACTGTGCCTTCACCACCTCAAGCGCCGGGAAAACCGGGAGAGACAGTTCCGGCGACGCCCACGCCGACGTCCCCAGTTTTGCCGCAGAAAGGCGTGCTGCGAATCGTCACGATCGATCCTGGGCACGGCGGCGCCGACAGCGGCGCGCGATCGGCAAACGATCAGGCTGTTGAAAAGTATCTGACGCTTCAAATCGCTCAGCGCACCCGCTATGTGATGCAGCAACGTCTGGGGCTTCAGGTTTTTTTGACGCGCGAGAAGGATATGGATCTGTCGCTGGACCAGCGCGCCATCATCGCCAACACCGATCACTCCGACGTCTTCATCTCATTGCACGTCGGATATTCTCTCGTTCAAAACTGGAACGGCGCGCGGGTCTACGTCTATTCGCCCGCTTCGCCACCAAACACCACGGCTTCCTCCGAAGCTTCTTCGAACTCAGCAGCGACACCGAGGCCGATCCTTCAGCACCGTTATTTCAGGCCGTGGGAGTCTGCCAACGCCGACAATTTCCAGTTGAACGAAATGCTCGCCGAATTTGCTCAGAGTGAGCTTTCGGTTTTGTGGAATCAAGAAGCGCCTCCGCCGCGAATGGCGCCGTTGCGCCCGCTGGGCAATGTGGTGATGCCCGCCATTTTGGTGGAGGTGGGAAATTTGAGTTCGGATGCCGATGTGCAGCGGCTGCTCAATCCGCAATTCCAGATGCAGATCGCCGGCGCCCTGACCAACGCCGTTCAACGCTTCATACCGGTCTACGAAGCGAGATAGCATGACCCGTCATCTCAAACTGACCATTGCGATCATCCTCTTGGCGGCCAGCACCATCGGCGTCTATTATTTTCGCGGGGTTTCACGCGTGGTCCATTTGTTTCGTCGACAGCGCGCTCAGAAAGAAAAGCCCTTTCAGCCGTCGTCGCCTTTGTTGACCCAACCGAACGCTTCCATTCCCGTGAAGCTTTTCTTTCCGTCGCTGACACAGCCGGGAATGCTGGAACAGGAAATGAGCGAAATCCGGGCGTCCCAACTCGATCAAAACCGCGCCAAGCAAATTGTGTTGAAATTGATCGAAGGATCCAAACAGAATCACGGCCGAGCCATCTCGCAGGAAACGGTTTTGCGAGAGCTTTTTCTCACACCCGACGGAACCGCGTACGTGGATTTTTCGAGCGCCATTCAAAAAGACCATCCGGGGGGCGTCGAAGATGAGTTGCAAACCATCTACTCGGTCGTCGACTCGCTCACCCTGAACATTCCCTCCATCAAGCGGGTCCGATTCCTGATCGACGACAACGAAGTGGAATCGTTGATGGGGCACGTGGATTTGGAGCAAGCCTTCGCACAGAATCTGGATTATCTTGCCAAGTCGCCGTGATGTGAGGCGACTGGCGGCCTTCACTTGACTTCCCACATAGGAGAATTGACGTGCGCAATCAGAACCGAGCCAACAACGCGCTTCGCGAAGTGACGATCGTTCCCAACTTCATTCCTCATGCCGAAGGGTCGGCGCTGATTACCGTGGGCCGCACCCGAGTCATCTGCACGGCTTCGGTGGAAGAGATGATTCCACATTTTCTGAAAGGAACAGGAAAAGGATGGATCACCAGCGAATATTCCATGCTTCCTCGCGCGACCGCCACGCGGTCAGCGCGCGAAGTCACGCGCGGGCGCGCTTCCGGTCGCACCCATGAGATTCAACGCCTCATCGGTCGGTCGCTGCGCAGTGTGGTAGAATTGAAGCAACTCGGCGAACGCACTATTTATATTGATTGCGATGTCATTGAGGCGGACGGTGGCACCCGCACCGCTTCGATCACCGGAGCGGCCGTGGCTCTGGCGCTGGCGTTGCGCAAACTTCAAGCCGCGGGCGCCGTGTCCGGCGCTGCCATGAAAGAAATGGTGGCGGCGACGAGCGTTGGCTTGGTCGGCGGTGAGGAGCGGCTCGATTTGGAGTATTCCGAGGACAGCGCCGCCGAGGTGGATATGAATGTGGTGATGACCGAAGCTGGACAATTTGTGGAGGTGCAAGCGACGGCGGAAGGCCGCCCTTTCAGCCGCAAGCAAATGGACGCCCTCGTCGATTTGGCGAAACAAGGCATTCAATCCCTTTTCAAGAAACAACGAGACGCTATTCAGACTGGAAAGCAGACCACATGAGCTCGCGCGCAACAAAGCTGTTGCTGGCCACCACGAACGAAGGAAAGATCAAGGAAATCCGGCATTCCCTGAAGGATCTTGCGATTGAGATTTCCACGCTCAGCGAAGTGAAAGGAGTGGAGGTTTGTCCCGAAGAGAAGCATACGCTTTTGGAAAACGCCATCTTCAAGGCCATGTACTACAGCCGCCATTCGGACGTCATGACGCTCGCCGACGACACGGGATTGGAAGTCGACGCGTTGGCGGGCGCGCCCGGCGTTCATTCGGCGCGTTATGCCGGGGAAAACGCCACGGATGAAGAGAACAATCGCAAGCTGCTTCGCGAGATGGCGACCGTTCCCGAATCCCGACGCGCGGCGCGCTTCGTGTGCGTCATGGCGCTGGCGTTCCGGGGAAGATTAATCAAATCGTACAAGGGCGAATGCGCAGGGCGTCTCTTGACGGCGCCGCGAGGCGATAACGGATTCGGCTACGACCCGCTCTTTTTCATTCCGTCGCTGAACAAAACGTTCGCTCAATTGACCACCGAAGAAAAAAACAAATGGAGCCACCGGGGGAAGGCGCTCGAACGCGTCCACGATTATTTTCAATACTCCCTCGAAAACGAATGACCCGGTTCACAAGCGACGCGGCGCCGCGGTGTGGCTTCGTCGGCCCGTTCGCCGCTTTTCACTTCTTCACTCGAACCGCCGCCAACGATTCCGAAAAACCGCGAATCTCTGAAAATTTTGTGGGGATGACGATTTTGCCCGAGTGATCGGCGTAGCCGCCGTCGCCTTCGATGACCACCCCGGCGAGCCCATCGGAAAAATCCTTCGCGTCATCAAATTGCGTGATGATGGCCACCTTCCCGTTTCGGTCGAGATAGCCGGACTGATCGCCGATGCGGAATCGTCC
>CAZIDA010000204.1:0-6410 GCA_964537865.1 uncultured Acidobacteriota bacterium | reverse complement strand
GTCTGCGCCCGAAATTACTGCCGGTAGCTCCATGAGAACGGCATAGGCGCAGACAACCGCCGTGGCGGGTGCCTGCGCCACGGGTTAATTCGTCTTCGGCTTCGGTTCCTCGCCCAAATTGCCGAAGGGCCAGATGCCGAACGCCTTGAGCATGCGATCCTGTTTCTTTTCGACGAGCATCTTGGCGGTTTCGGCAGGAGACCAAGGCGAGGCCAGACGCTCCGGGCGATCGGCAATCCAAAAGGACGTCAGCGCCATGAGCGTCGAGTCTTGGGCCAGGATGTCGGGTTTCACTTTGTCGAAAGTGTCGACGGCGGAATGATGCGTGAAGCGATAATCCGGAGAGTTCTGTCCCATGTTGATGCCCGGCAATCCTTGCAAGATGAAGGGTCCGCTGTCGGTTCCGAAGCTGGTTCGATCGTCGACTTTCACACTGCCAAACGATTTCACCGCTTCGGTAAACTCCTGGACGGCCGGAATCAAATCTTTTCGTCCGCCCAGATCGAGGCTGTCGACGGGGCCCTGGCCGTTATCCAGAATGATCGCGGCGATGTGGTTGGCCATCTCCGATTGATGCATTTTGGTGTAGGCGAGCGAGCCCAACAATCCTTGCTCCTCCCCGGTAAAAAGAACGAACCGCATGGTCCGCTTCGGTTTGAATCCCGAATGGATGATGGCTTCAGCGGCGCCGAGCGTGGTGGCGACGCCCACGCCATCGTCGGTCGCTCCTTCCGCCAAGTCCCAGGAATCGAGATGTCCGCCGAGCACGACGATCTGTTCCGGATGTTCCGTGCCGGGAATTTCGCCGACCACGTTGGCCGAGTCGACCGGGCCGTTGGTCACTCGGTTTTGCACGTTGATCTTCATGAGCACCGTTTTTCCTTGATCCAAGAAGCGCTCGATCTGCTTCTGGTCTTCGGGAATCATGCTGACCACCGGGATGTCATAAAACGTGTCGAAGCCAAGCACGCCGGTGTGCGTCAAATACATTCCCACGGATTCCGCGCCGCCTTGTCCGCCGATCACCGCCACGGCGTGCGCCGCGTAGGCGGCTTTCAAGAAGGGACCGAACTTCGCGAAGCCGCTCAACGGATCGCGGGGCGGCTCGCCTTTGCGCACGACGATCAGAATCTTTCCGGCCCACTTAGAGGCGTTGGTCTTCATCTCCTCATCGATTTGATTGAGATTGACCGGAACGACCTCGCCCTCCACTCCGCCGGCGGGCGTCGATCCCACCCAACCCATGGATTCGATCATCAAGCGATGCCGGATGGGCGACGTGAGCTCGGCGTCGGCGGACACTCGCGTCCAGCCTCGAAAGATTTGCCATTTTTCCGCGTGCGCATTCTGGAGTCCGATGGCCTTCATCTTTGCGATTCCCCACTCGATGGCTTGGGACGCTTGCGGCGATCCGGTGACCCGGCCGCCGATGGTGTCGCACAACTCTTCCAAATCTTGATACGCATGATCGTTTATCATGCCTTGGCCGGCGATGGCCGTCAGAGCCCGCAGCGTTCCATCGGCCGCGGGGCCCGGAGGCAACGCATCCGCCGCACGAGAATAAACATACGGAATGGCCATCGCCATCATCAAAACGCCCAACCACAAAACCATACTGTTGCGCTTCATGGAATTCTTTTCCTTTCCGGATGGATTAAAAACGGACACGCGGATCGGCCCGGGGCCGCAACCCAAATTTTCCGCTTTGGTAGCCCCGGCCGTTCTTTGGGCCGGGGCTATTGCCTGCGTTCACGGAAAATACCTCGGCCAAAAAAAAGGCCGGGGCTACCAAAGCCAAATTCTTTGCAGAAAACACGAGTTTGCGGGCCTGCCATTCCGGACAATCGTCTCGTTCTTCTCTCATGTCGGCGCCGATTTCACTGGGCTCCGAAGGTCTACGAGAGTCGAGTCGAATTGGCTGGGACGACAAGGACGCTGAGTGTAGCAAGCGCGCCGCCGCTGAATCAAGCAGCTTTGCGATTTATGCGCCGAGCCAATCCCACGTTGGCGCCACGATGCCTCGGGTTGGGTCATGCGCGCATCGAGCCAGCGCCCGCCGGAAGCGAATCTTGACACACAAGTACACCGGCTAAATAATACGAACACCCCGTAGGAGTATCGTGAGAATCACCAACCGTCAGGGAGGTGCAACTTCCACACAGAAATTGTCGGGGAGAACCCTTGTTCCGTGCGATTCATGAAAGGTTTTGGTAACGGCTCTGTTTAACGGCACGGAACTCTGGCTTGCGCCGTGGCGGACGCAAGTGTCCGCCTCCGCGCTGGCGGGATGCGCGCTCCACAAGCGCTGGAGTGTTGTTTAAGACTGATGAAAGATTCAAGAGAGCTTCTTCAAATTGAACCGAGTCGGAGGATTCGGGCGCTTCTGCGCCGCCGCGAGGCGCCGCATCTTTTCAGCCACTGGCGGTCTGTCTCCCGGCGTTTGAAACGAGCGCCCCACATCGCATTGTTTTTGGATTTCGATGGCACCCTCACCCCCTTGCGGCGGCGCCCCGAAAAGGTTTGGCTGGAGGAACCCACACGAGCGGCGCTCAAAGATTTGTCGCGGCTTTCGCGCCTGGATATTTGGATCATCAGTGGTCGGCGGCGAAGCGACGTGCGCGCCCGAGTGCGCGTGCCCGGCATCGCTTACCTCGGGCTTCATGGCTGGGAACGGCAGCCGGATCGAACGATAGCGCCCACGACCTTGGCCGCGCTGAAGAAAGCGAAAGAGAGCTTCCGGAAGTCTCTCCGAAGTCTCGAAAGGATTCGCGTCGAGGACAAGAAATTCTCGTTCGCGATTCATTACCGGGACGCCTCCCCTTCAACGGTCCGGAGAGCGCGCGAACTTCTCGACCGCGTCCTCAAAAAATACAAAAGCCAATTGCAGGTTCTCAAGGGAAAGAAGGTGTGGGAAGTCTTGCCGAAGTGCATCCCCGGCAAAGGCTCGGCGGCGGCTCGGGTGGTTTCTCGTTGTCGGACGCCGGTGCTGCCGATTTACCTGGGAGACGACAAGACGGATGAATCCGCCTTTGCCTCGCTGGCGGCGGGTTTGACGGTGCGCGTGGGAACAACGCGTCACACTCGCGCGCAATATCGCTTGGACCAACCGGAGGAAGTCCGGGAGTTTCTGCGCCGCTTGAAAGGCATCATCTCTTGAAATATCCTTCACCACCCTTTTCGTCAGGAGTTCTCATGATCGAAAAATTCACCTTGCTCAGGAATTACTTTCATCCGCTCCTCTTTATCGCTTGCGGGGTAATCGTGGGGTGGCTGTTTGAAGCGATCATTCTGAAGCGTCTGCGACGTTGGACCTCGAAGCTTCCGTGGAGAGGCGACGATATCATCATCACCGGAATCCGCGGATTGGGATTCACTTGGTGCGCGCTCGCGGGATTGTACGCCGCGCTTCTCAACGCCACGCTGACTCCGGCGGTGTTCGCTTCCTTCCAGAGAATTCTGCTGATTCTCGCCATCGCCTCGGGAACCGTGGGGGCCGCGCGCGTCCTGGCCGGCTTTGTGCGCCTCTATGCGCACCATCTCGAAAGTGTTCTTCCCAGCAGCTCCCTATTCACGAACCTTACCCGCATCGTCGTGTACCTCATCGGGGCGCTCATCATTTTCGATTCTTTGGGAATTTCCATCACGCCCATCCTGAGCGCTCTCGGCATCGGCGGATTGGCGGTCGCCCTGGCGCTTCAAGACACGCTGGCCAATCTTTTCGCCGGACTTCAAGTGCTCCTGTCGCGGCAGATTCGGCAGGGTGATTACGTCAAGCTGAACACCGGTGAAGAGGGCTACGTGGCCGACATCACCTGGAGGAACGCCACCCTGCGCGCTCTTCCCAATAATTTGATCGTCGTTCCCAACGCCAAACTCTCCTCCGCCATTGTGACCAACTACTATCTTCCGGAATGTGAATTGGCGGTGCTTGTCGACCTCGGGGTCAGTTATAATAGCGACCTGAAGAAGGTGGAAGAAGTCACCACCCAGGTCGCGAAAGAGGTGATGACGAAAGTCCAGGGAGGCATACCGGCTTTTGAACCCTTCATTCGATACCACACGTTCGGCGACTCCAGCGTCAATTTCTCGGTGATTTTGAGGGGAAGCGAATTCACGGACCAATATCTGATCAAACACGAGTTCATCAAACGCCTTCACCAACGCTACGCTCAAGAAGGAATTGAGATTCCATTCCCCATTCGAACGCTGGCTCTGGAGCGCGAGTTGAAAGAAAGGGTTTTGACAAAGGGGAACGCTTCTTAGCGGCAACTCGAAACCATTGGCTGGTTTGAATTGACGGCGCCGCGATCATCGATGAAGTTTCTTTCCGGGGGTGACAACCACGACAGCCGAAGTCGAGTGTTCGTTTTTGCGACAATCAGTCCCAGGAGCGGTCACAGAAGATGGAACCTTTTCACCGGAGATTTCGTTTATTCATTCTGAATTAACGGCTTAAAAATTCTTCGGTTGCGGCAAACAAGTTGCGATAGAAAGCGGTTGGAGGAGTTTTATGGACATTGCAAGGCCCGCCTCGGTGGCGAAAAAGAAAAAGATTCGCCATATCGTGTACGGCATCCTGGCGTTGATTTTGATTGCGGCGACGACCGTTGGATTGTCGCTGTTGAAGCCGGCGGCGCCGAGCGTGGATCGATCCACGGTTTGGATCGACACGGTGAAGCGCGGTTCCATGTTGCGCGAGGTGCGGGGACTCGGAACGTTGGTTCCAGTGGACATTCAATGGATTCCCGCGGTCACGGAAGGACGCGTCGAGAAGCGTTTGGTCGATCCCGGAACCGCGGTGAAACCGGACACAGTGATCTTGGAGTTGAACAATCCCACCTTGGTGCAAGCGGAAACCGACGCGGAAATGCAGCTTAAGGCAGCCGAGGCCAGTCTCGAAAATCTCAAGGTGCAATTGCAAAGCGCCGAGCTGACGGAGCGCGCCAACGTGGCTCAAATTCACGGCAATTATGAGCAGGCGCGAATGCGCGCGGAAACCGACGCCACGCTCTATAAGGAAGGCTTGGGCGCCGGCATCACAGCGCGGCTCTCCAAGGTCGCCGCGGAACAGTTGGAGAACCAAGACAAGATCGAAGCTCAGCGATTGGCCATAATGGCGCAATCGAACAGCGCGCAATTGGCGGTTCAACAGGCGGAAGTGAACCGCCTCCGCGCGCAGTACGAATTGAAGCGCAGCCAGGTGGAGGCTTTGCATGTGAAGGCAGGCATCGACGGCGTGTTGCAGTTGGTGGCGGTGGATATTGGATCACAAGTGGCCGCCGGAACCAACCTGGCCCGTGTAGCCGAGCCCAAACGCTTGAAAGCTGAACTGAAGATTGCGGAAACCCAAGCCAAAGATATTCTGCTGGGGCAGAAAGCGTCGATCGACACGCACAACGGCCTCATCCCCGGACACGTCATCCGCATCGATCCGTCGGTCATCAATGGAACGCGCACGGTCGACGTGGCCCTCGACGGCGCACTGCCTTCCGGCGCGGTGCCGGATTTGAGCGTGGAAGGAACCATCGAGATCGAGCGATTGACCAACGTGCTTTACGTGGGACGGCCCGTGCAGGGACAGTTCGACAGCACCGTGGGACTTTTCAAATTGGTGGATGGCGGCAAGGAAGCGGTTCGCGTCCCGGTGAAGCTGGGTCGCAGCTCCGTCAACACCATCGAAATCTTGGGCGGATTGAAGGAAGGCGATCAGGTCATTCTTTCCGATATGTCGGCGCAGGATCGCACCGATCGGATACGATTGGATTAATTAAGGAGGAGGGGCAAACATCATGAGCGCCAATGATCAGGGGTTGATCAAGCTGGAGGGTGTGACTAAAGTTTTCTACACCGACGAAGTGGAGACCCACGCGCTCGCGGGGATCCATCTCGATATCAAGAAGGGCGAATACGTCGCCATCGCGGGCCCTTCGGGATGCGGAAAGTCCACGTTGCTGTCCATCTTGGGATTGTTGGATTCGCCCTCCGACGGAACGTATCTGCTGAACACTCGATCCGTCGAGAACCTCAAGCTGAGCGAGCGCGCCAAGATTCGAAATCAGGAAGTGGGATTCATCTTCCAGAGTTTCAATTTGATCGGCGATCTTTCGGTGTTTGAGAACGTGGAGCTTCCTCTCACCTACCGCGGCATGCGCGCGACGGAGCGCAAGGAGCGCACGCGAGAAGCGCTGGAGCGCGTGGGCATGGGTCATCGCGCCAAGCATCTGCCCAGCCAGCTCTCCGGCGGCCAACAACAGCGCGTGGCCGTGGCGCGCGCGCTGGTCGGACGTCCTTCCATTCTGCTGGCCGACGAGCCCACCGGAAATTTGGATACCAAGAACGGCGACGCCGTGATGGAGTTGATGCGCGAGTTGCATCGCGACGGCGCCACCATCTGCATGGTGACGCACGAC
>CAZIDA010000203.1:0-6559 GCA_964537865.1 uncultured Acidobacteriota bacterium | reverse complement strand
GGGCGATACATTTTCATGCCGCTGGATGCAGCCCCGCCAATCGAAGAACTGTGCCCTGAAAGGGCAGCCTTGAACAGCCCAGGGCAACGCCCTGCGGTTCCCGCATTCCACCGCCGAGGGATTGATGGTGAACTCTGAAAGAGTTCTCTAACCGATTCCTGCATGGATAGAGATCAGCCGCAAGGGGCCGCGAATTTCGTAGGTCGATTCTTGCCAACGTTTGATTTCGTTTCTTATCAACAGGGCGCTTGCGCGTTGAAGGGATTGAAAGCTCTTCGGAGAAGTGGATTATCGGCGCGTATTGTTGGTGAGGTTAGAGAATCCCTTCAGGATTCTGATTCACTAGCGGGATCGCGATTCCCAGGGCGCTGCCCTGGGCTATTCAAGATTGCCCTTTCAGGGCAAAAAGCTTTCCTAGTCCAAGTCGGAGTTGAGTCCGAGAACATATCGAGCCCCAATAAATTTCTTGAAAAGAAGTCTTTAATCTCGCTGCGTGCGGTCGGCGATGGTCGATACGCCGAGATTTTTCGGCCGACCATCCGATTCTTCTGCTAAAATTCAAATCATCTAATTATTGGCGCTGTAAATTCCAAATCAACCGGAGGCTCCAGTGGCGGATGATCTGACCATCCTCTTAAAGCAGTGGAACGGCGGGAACAAAAACGCATTGGACAAATTGCTGCCGGTCGTATATGGCGAGTTGCGTCGTCTGGCGCGACGATACTTGCGCCGAGAACGCTCGGATCACACGTTGCAACCGACCGATTTGGTGCACGAAGCCTATGTCCGGTTGATCGATCAGGATCGCGTCGACTGGAAGAACCGGGCGCACTTCTACGGTGTCGCGGCGCAATTGATGCGGCGCATTCTGGTCGACCACGCGCGACGACATCTCTCGGAGAAGCGTGGCGGCGGACAACCTCAACTGGCGCTCGAAAATATTATTGAGGTATCTCCCGCGCCGCATCGCGATTTGGTAGCGCTCGATGAAGCGCTGAAACGGCTGGCCGCCATCGATGAGCGCAAGAGCCGCATGGTGGAATATCGATTCTTCGGCGGCCTTTCCGTGGAAGAGACGGCGGAGGCGTTGGGAATCGCGCCGGCGACCGTGTTGCGCGATTGGGCTTTCGCCAAAGCGTGGCTGCGGCGAGAAATGAGCGGAGAGAGATAGGTGTGAGGCGTGAGAAGAAGGTCTCAGGCGTCAGGAGTCAGGTGTCAGGCTCCACTTCGCGCCTCAAACCTGATCCCTGGCACCTGACACCTGAGACCTGTTTCCCTCACCGCGCTTTCTGACAGAACGAAGCTTCTGAGCCACTGGGGCCGCGGAAGCTCACGGTCGGCATGCCTTGGGGCTGGTGATAGATCGCGTAGAATCCCGCCGGCATGACACCATCCAGAAAGCCGCCTCTGAAGTTAATCCGCCCGCTTCCGGGATCATAGGAATAACTCCCCGCCTTTCCATCTGAGCCGACGTATTGCGAGCCGGAGCGAATAGTGAAATTCAACAGCATGCGCGGCTCGCTGAAGGACCAACATTCGTAGCTGCCAAGCGGGACAGCGCCTGGTCTATCCGCGGCGCGCGCAGGAGCGTTTGCTGTGCGCGCAGCATGCGCCGGCGGCGGAGCTTTATGCTGGGCGAGAGTTTTGGGGCGTGTGGAATTCTTCGCCGCGGCGGCTGTTTTTCGATTGCCTGCGCCCGAGACCAACAGGCCGGCCACTTTCTCGTACACCTTTGCGGCCTCGTCAAAACGATTGAGTTTGCTGTAAGCCTTTCCTAAGGCGTCGTAGGCTTGAACGTTGTTGGGATCGAGCCGGATTGCCTCTTTCAGCGTGGCCACGGCGGCCGTGTACTGTCGCGCCTTGATCTGTTGCTTCCCTTTCACTACCAGCGCCGAAGAGTTCTGCGCAAGAAGCATTGTCCCCGTCAACACTATTCCCAGCGCGAATATGATGAATCGCATCGTTGACTCCTTTTCAAGATTTGGGATCTCCGCATCCGGTTTCAAACAACTACCGGACCGGTGGAGACACACCGAAAGCAGGTAAAGCTGCCGCGAATTGGGCCGATGCGGCTGTTCTGATCGATGTCGACAAAGTCATCTCGTCGGACGCATGCGGATGCGAGGTTCGACAGCACGAAACCAGCTGCAAGAGGCGAAGTCCTTGCGAATATCGCTCTGATCCGGACAACTCTATCTTGGCGGATCGCAGGTCATGTTGTAGAACATGCCACCAGTCAGATTTAGCCCCACCCTCCGGCCGGAGAGGACCTTGGCGTGAAAAGTCGAAAACGGCCCGCTTTTGAACACAATTTTACCCGATGGTTCCAGATGGTACTTCCCTTTCTTACCATCGCTTTCGTACGTGGACGGCCCGGTGACCCGAAATCCCGCGGCCGCGCCCTCATTACCGACCCAGCAGTTGTACTTGCCGATGACAAGCTTGTCATTGCTATCGTCCTTCTGGGCCTTGGAGTCTTCGGTTTCAAGCAGGGAGTACAGATAACCGACCTCCTTGCCAGTGTCGTCCTGTAGGACGTAACAGTAGCTCCATGCGCGATCGACGCGGGTAATCTTGCCTTTGTGCCCGTCACTCGTCACCACTCGCTTGTTGACGACGCAATCCTGTGCTGACTTGAGGGCGCGGGCGTAAGCCGGTCGGTCTGCCGACAGCGCGATGATGGCCCCCAGCATTGTTATAATCGTGAACGCGTTTCGCATTTTTGTTCCTTTCTTAATGACTACTCAAAAATGGAAATGCAAGCTTAAAACGTTTCTAATCGGAGAGGCCCAGCTCTTTCCGCAGCGAATCGACGTCGGCTCGTCCGTCATCGCGATTACCGGTTGAAGGCGCCAGGTTCAAATACAACCCTTTCTTCGTTGCGATATGAAAGGCGCCGATGTTTCGACCGACCGTGGTATTCAGACGAACTTCGCGAATCTCGGATGCCGGAATCACCAGCGGCGTCTCTCCTCCACCGGGAGTGAAAGTCAAATTCCCGCCCTGCACGGCCAACAGCGCCCCACAACCCTTCTCAAAATAGTCTTTGTCTCCCAGTCGAGAATGGTCGTGGATGACCTTCAAGGGTTTGGGGGCCGGACCTCCGCGAGTGGCGCCGTATGCGGCTTGATAGTTCGAAGGCGCTCCGTAGGGAGACGGAGGAGGCGCATAGCCATACTGACCCGTGGGTTGTTGCTGGGGATATTGTCCCTGAGGCTGTTGCGGGGAAGCGGGCTGTTGGTATGGTTGAGGCTGAGCATATCCGGCATTTTGCGGCGCTCCGCCGCCCATCGCATTGGGATCGCTCGGTCCGCCGGGCGGCGCGTAGCCCTGGGGCGCATAGCCGGGCATCGGAGCGTAGCCGTTTGCGGGCGGCGCATAACCGGGATTCCCCACGGGCGCCGCGGGATATCCATAGCCTCCGCCGGCGGGAGGTTGATTATATTGGGGCGGTTGTTGAGCGTATTGTTGCTGCTGCGCCCGGGCGGCTTGGCGCGCGGCCATTTGCTGTTGCACAATCCCCATGACGGCGCCCATGATAGCCATCGCCGTATCACCTTTTCCGCGAGTGAGAGCGCCGCTTTCCGATTTCGCAATGCGCGCGCCGATGCCGGGATCGAGGGTTTGCGCTACGTCGTTAAACTCCTTCGCTTGCGTCGCGTCCCCGGCCTTCTTCGACGCCGCCCCCATCGCCAAATAAACTGGCGCTTGCAGGGTCGGCTCGTTGGGATAAATTTCCAACCAGCGTCGATATTGGCGCAACGTGCCCGAATAGTTTCCTTCCTGTTCGGCGGTCTGTGCGGCCGTCAAGAGTTGGTTGGCCAATTTCGAATCGACCGGAACAGATATGCGATTGGCTGCCAACGTCGCCATCGGAATCGCAACGATGAGCGCGGCTATGAACCCAATCATTCTTTTCCATGTTGTCATGATGTCCCTCCCAAGACTTCGTTAGACTATTGAGCGCCCGTCACAATGAAAGGCGCCCAGAAGAACGGTTGCGGATATTTCTGGCGAACCTCCAGCGCGGAGGCGCGCAGCGCGACCGAAGGCGAATCCCCGGATCGCAGACGTTGATAGAAACCTTGCATCAAGAGCGCCGTCGATTCGTCGCTCACCTTCCAGAGGCTGGAGACGACGGTGTCGGCGCCGGCCAGAAGAAACGTTCGGGTCAGGCCGGTGACCTCGTCGCCGCGCTGCAATTTTCCCAATCCCGTTTCGCAGGCGCTTAAAACCACCAGCCGCGCGCGCAGTTTCATCTGAGTTATCTCGTAAAGCGATAGACGTGACGGTTCGTGCGGAGCCGGCGACGTCAACACGGCGCTGAACAGCGGCGACTCCTCGTCGAGCAGGCCGTGCGTGGCCAAATGAACTTCTTGATAGTGTTGCAACGCCCCCTCCAGGCGGTCGTGTGTGAATCCGCTGCCGAACACCCGCGTGGCGTTCGGGTAAATGCGGGCGATGGCGCCCGTTTCTTGGAGCGTGCCCGGCAGTGGGGGCATCCCATCGACGGCGGTATTTCCGAGCGCGCCCAGAAAAAGATCGGCCTTCAGTTTTTCTCCGCGCCGCAGGAACTGCAGGGTCGACGCGCTGGGGAGGTAATTGATCGAATACTTCTCGATCAGAGGTCGGCTCTTTGACATCCACAAGACCTGAAATGGAAGATAGGTCAAGTAATCGGTTGGAATGACGACAAGCTGTCGAACCGATTTCGGCAGATGAGGAAGCACCGGCGCCACCACGGAAGAGGAGACGCTTTCGAGGAGCGGATTCAGTTGCGATCCGGAGCTGGGATCGGCGAGCAGCGCGCGCAACTGCAAAACGTCGCGGCGAAGAGATTTGGGGTTCGTCTTCCAAGTCACTTGGTCGGCGCGGTTCCGCGTCGCGATGAACACCGTCAGCGAATCCTGTAGGATGGAGTACTTCAACAATGCCTCGCCCGGCGCGAGACGCTTCTGAGTTCTTCGGAGGCTCGCGGGAAGAAGCGAGTAGGCTTGGCCGGCGCGGGAGCTTTCGAGGGCGCTCTGCTGGCGCGCCAAACTGAACTTCGCTTCCAGTTGATGCAGCTCCTCGTGCAGAACTTCCGGATCGTGTCCGGCGCCGCGCACGATGGCCACGGTTTGCGGAGCCAGTTGAGTCCGCAGGTTGGTGATCTGCTTTTCGAGCGTCTGCAACTGCGCCACCTCGGGAAGGGACGCGGCGGCGCGGAATTTTTGGCCGCGCAACATTTCCAAGAAGGCGCGGGCTTTGCTTCGCTCCAAATAGTCCCAAGCTTGCGACTGTTGTCCGGCGCGGGTCAGCAACTCGATGAGACGCTGATAGAGTTCTTGAATGGTGGCGTCGTCCATGAACGACTGCCGTTCTTCTTCCTGACTGAAACCGGATCGAATTTCATCCAGCTTGGCGACGGCCTTCTTGTAATCGGCGATGGCCTGGGGAAATTGTTGCTTCGATTCCGCGACGATTCCTTCGATGAAACTGATGCGCCACTGAGCATCGGCAAACTGGGCCGATTGCGCTTCTTCCTGAACCGCCTGTAAGTCCTCGTGGGCGTCTGGCTCCGCATTCGGGAGACGGCTGCCCGGAGGCGCGGCGAGAAAACGCGCGTACTCCAACCGCGCAATCATTTCCCAATTTCGGTAGCCCTCGGCTCGATACGCCGCAATCGCCTCTTCGTAGAGTTTCTTTGCTTGGGCCGGCTCTTCCCCCAACGTTCTCTCCAGGCGAGCCCATTCGAACAGCACATCGCCGCGATCGAATTTCCCCGGACTTTTCGAGTCGCTTTTCAAAGCGCCCTGTAGGATGTCACGGGCCGTATCGGGATCGTCATCCAGCTCCGCGACGCGGGCTTTCCCCAGCACGGCCTGCGCGTAAAGCCGATCCTGCTGCGAGCGAACGGCCATCTCCGGGATGGCCTCGATGAACCGGATCATTTCGTTGTAGCAGCGCCGCGCTTTTCCCAGGTCTTGAACGGCCACGTAGACGTCGCCCAGCGAACCCAGGATTCGAAGATAATAAGAATCGTTGACCGACTTCGCCGAAAAGCCCGGTGAATCCATCAACGATTTCTCCAGGCTCAACGCTTCTTCCAAGGAAAGGATCGACTGCTGATTTCCATTGGCGGCGCGATAGTCCACGGCCAGTGACTGCAATGCTTCAATCTGTGCGGGGACGTTTCCGTTCTTGCGGGCCGCATCCAGGCGCGCCACGTCGTCGTGGAGGAGTCCGCCCAGATCACCGGACAATCGCCGGCGCATCCTGATGGCCTCCTGCGCGAACGGCGCCACGGGAAAGGGCAGCGCCGGAAAGTCGGCGTCGATGCGCTTCGCCAAGGCCATGGCCTCGGCATACGGAAGATTGTTCATGGAGGCCAGCACACAGGTCATCAACTGACTCGCCGCCTCGTACGAAAAATTATTCTCTTTGGGCTGGCCTCGCATCACCCGCAAGGCTTCACGAACGGAATCCACGACACCGTTGTAGTTTTCGCTCTCGATCAAGAGATCCGATTGTGCCATCAAAACCTTCGCTCGATAAAGCGGGGGTGGGTCCTGGGCAC
>CAZIDA010000202.1:0-6561 GCA_964537865.1 uncultured Acidobacteriota bacterium | reverse complement strand
GCACGCCAGGTCTTTCGTCAAGGCGATGACTCCGCCTTTGCTGGCGTGGTAGGCCGGCGCCTGGACAATCTCCGTCGGCGCGCCATGAAGACCGGCCACCGAGGCAATATTGATGATGCTTCCGCGGCGCTGAGCGATCATCACTTTTCCCACCGCCTGGGCGCACAGAAACGTTCCCGTCAAGTTGGTGTTGAGGACTTTCGTCCAATCCGACAGGCTCATCTCCTCGGGAGGAGAGCCCCAGGAAATGCCGGCGCTGTTGATGAGAATGTCGATGCGTCCGAATTCGCGCAACGCGGCGTCGACCACGGCTTGTACGGCGTTGGGTTGAGTGACGTCACAGCCCAGCGCCAAGGCGCGAACCCCGAGACGCTGCAACTGATCGGCCGTCGCTTGGCATCGCTCCACCTTGCGCGCGCACAAAACCAAGTGCGCTCCGGCCTCCGCGAGGCCTTGCGCCATTTGGCGTCCCAGCCCCAGGGAACCCCCGGTGATGATGGCAATGCGACCCGAAAGATCGAAGAGCTGATTCACGTGGCTCGCGGCAGTGAGCCCAGATCCGGTCTTCTCCTTCAAAGGGAAACGATCTCCTTGTGAGGCAGACACCCTTGTCCGCCGCTTTGTGTGGCGCGCGCCTACCGCAGCGGGCCCGCCACATATTTTCGGCGTGAGGCAGACAAGAGTGTCCGCCTCACATTCAGCAGCCGATCAAAACGAGAGCCGAACCCCCAACTGAAACTCGCGCTTCGCCAAAGCGGAAGTGAAACCCAACGGCTGGCTCGGCGAAACGCTGGAAGCGCCGGTCACATTGAACGGCGGCGCGAAGTCCGCTCCCACGATGTTATTCACGCTGGAAAAGTTCGTGCGATTAAATAGGTTGAACCCTTCCGCGATCAGTTGCAAGTTGGATTTCTCTCCCAGCTTCAAACGATAACTCAAACGCATATCGAAGTTGATCAGGTTTGGACCGAGGCCACTGTTGCGGGGAGCGCCCGGGGGACGATCGTTGGTGAAGTGTCCGTCGCCGTTGATGTCGGCGCCGGCCAGGAGATTAAAAGGATGGCCGCTGTTATAAGTAAAAATGGGCGACAACTGGAAGCCGGAGAGAAACGGCGAATTCTCCCAGGGGCTGTCGAACACCCCGGCAATCACGATCTTGTGGCGTTGATCGAAGTCCGAGAGAGCGCGTTCGCATCGCATGCAAGACTGATCGAAAGGAGCGTAATCGCTGTTGAAGTCAGTCGTCTCGTCCAACGCTTTGCTATAGGTGTAATTTCCGATGAGAGCAAAGTGATGGCTGAAGCGTTTCTTCACTTCCAGAATGCCGCCATTGTATTCGGCATTCGCGATGGAACTGTAGACGTTGCCCTGAAGAATCCCCGGATTCACGAAGCAAGCCGTGGTGGGCTGACCGTGGGCGTCCACGCAGGGCGGCGCGCCCCAATCTCGGAAAGGCTGCCCGTTGGTGGGAAGACCGTTGGCTCCGGCGCCGGTGACGATGGGCGCCGTCGGCAGCAGATTGGTGTCGATGGCCACGGGAAGATGCTGCGTGCGCACGAAGATGTAGCTGACGGAAACGGAGAAGCCCTTCCCGAGTTCGCGCTCGATTCCAAAAGAGACCTGCTGCGACGTGGGGCTTTGGTAGCCCGGCTGTCCGGAAAACAGCACCGTTCCCGGCGGAAGCGGCCCGGTGTTGGAAACAACCAAACCAAACTGCTTGAGATCGGCCGGAGTGATGCATGCAAACTGTCCCGCCGCCGGCGTGCCGCATCCGAGCTTTCCTTCCGCGAACAGGGTCTGAAAAATGTATGCGGAGTTGATCGCCCCGGGACTCAAGATGGTCGTCAGCGTATTGGCAATTTGCCGAACTCCATTGACATTGCCCAGCGTCTCCACCACGTTGGGAATCTGCGCATAGATGGGAGAATAGAAGATTCCATATCCGCCGCGAACCACGGTCTTATGGTCGCCAAACGGATCCCATGAAAATGAAAACCGCGGAGCAAAATTCTTCTTGGGGGTATGCAAAGGACCGGACTGAGTGTCCAACTCATATCGGAGGCCGTACGTCAGAGTGAAGTTGGGCCGGATATTCCATTTGTCCTGAACGTAGGCCGCCGTGAAGGGCCGAGTTTGAACATAGACCGGATTACCAAAACCTTGTTCGTAGAACGCCGGCAGTCCGAGACTCCACGCCTGCAACGTGCTGATGGGAGCTTCCGCCAAAGATGCCGGAAGACCGCACGCCGCGGGCGCTTCCAAGCAAACGCTCACCAAGATGCCGGGCAGATTCAGAAATTCAAAACGTCCGGGGAAAAAAGTTTGCGACATGCTGTTGTCGCCGCGGATGAGTTCGTAGAACCCGGTCCGAAAAGTATGGGTGCCTCGAAGGAGCGTCAGATTGTCGGCAAACTCGTACCGCCGCACGGTGGTGTGGCTGGGCAAAAAGATCTGACGCCCAAAGAAGCCGTATCCCTCCACGTCCAATCCCGGTCCGCCGAGGTCGTTCGTGTCCACGTTCAGTTGATCCAAGTTCCACTGGAATCGCGCCTCGTTCTGCGCGTTGCCGCTGAACTGATGGAACCAGGAAGCCTGAACGGTGCTGTCCCAATTAAGCTCCTGAGTGCCGCGGGAAAAGGCCGTCAACGCTTGCACGTCCGGATCCTTCTCATTGAGGTGCGCAAAACTGTACCGCAGAAAGCCTTCGTTGTTGTCGTTGAATCGGTGATCCAGCCGCGCCGAAAATTCGTGGGATCGGATTGGAAACGGAAACAAGCCACCGTTGGTTTCAAACTGATTCACGATGTAGCGATCCAACGCCCCTTGGATGGGACTGACAAAGGGATTGGCGCCGGGGCTCGGGTTCACCGTCAGAATGCTCTGCAGCCCAAAGGCGCACACATTCGCCGGCAACATCGTGGGAGGTCCGCCCGCCGCGTAATTCGAGATGCACGGCACCGGCGTGCCGCCCTTCGCCTCCAACGCCCCGATGATGGCTTGCTGCGACCCCGTGGGCGCGAAGATGTTGCTGTTGGTCAACAAGGGAACGGAGTCTTCGGCGTTGGAGTGCAGCCCTTCGTACGCCAGAAACAGAAATGTCCGGTCCTTCTGAAGGGGGAAGCCGATGGAGCCTCCGAATTGCTGGCGGCTCAAGGAATTTTTGATGGGCTTGCCCCGCCCATCGAGCGAGAACGCTTGGCCCGGCTGCAGCGCCGAACTGTAGGCAAACGGATTTCGGGCGTCCAGGGCGTCGTTGCGAAAGAGTCCAAAGGCGCTGCCGTGCACGTGGTTGGCGCCGGATTTCGACACGATGTTGATGGTGGCGCCGCTGGCCCCGCCCAACTCGGCGGAGTAATTGCTGCGATTGATCTGGAATTCCTGCACCGCCTCTTGACTCAAGTTGAGGCGCACGCCGCCGGCGTCATCGTTGGCTTCTCCGCCATCCACCGTCACGCTGTTGCCGCGCCCGTTGCTGCCATAGAACGAGAGACCGCTCTCCGGCGTTTGCTTCACGCGATAATCCGCGTTGTCGGCAATGGTATTGGCATTGCTGACACCCGGCAGCAACAAGGTGAACGTCAGGTAATCGCGGCGACTGATCGGCAAGTCGCTGATGTAGCGCTCCTCGATGGTGTTCGACTGTCTTCCCTTCACTGTATCCACCAAAGGCGCTTGGCCGCTGACTTCGACTTGGGTCGCCACCGCCGAAACCTTCAACTGAAAATCGAGGATCTCCGTTCCTCCCAAGGTCACCGTCACGCCCTTTCGTATGGCCGTGTCGAAGCCCCGCATTTCGGCGCTGACATCGTACGTGGACGGAGGAAGTCCCGTGATTCGATACTGCCCACTCCCTTCGGTCAGAACAGTTCGCCGAAAGCCTTTTGCGCTTTCCACCACCACGATGGTGGCCTTGGGCAGAACGGCCCCGGTGGAATCGGTGACGACACCCGTGATGTCTCCCGATGAGCCGACACCTTGCCCCCGCGCCCACCCTGGACAGAGCAGCAGGCACAGCAACGCGCCTCCGAACCAAAGGATCAGCTTTTTCATAGATGCCCCCTCGATTGTGACTTCGAGATATGTTTTCTAGCGCAGTTTCAGACGTGAATCGCTTTGGAATGTTGCCCCACTGGCGTCATATATCAGGCTCGCCCTACGGTGTCAATATAATTCTTTTCTTGTGATAATAATATCAATCTATAGGACGCATTTGTTTACTCATGGTAATATCTGAACGGAGGCGCCGGGGCCAAGGAGCGTGGGCGCGCTTTCGTCTTCGACGCTCGCTTCAAAGCGTTCTTCAATTCACCGAATTCCTTTTTATTTCGCGGCGTGATAGGATGATGAGCCTAAAAACGGGGAAGCGGGCGCGGGACACCGACGATGAGAACCCGGCGGAGATTCTCGCAGCCCGGAACGGGAGGCCGCCTCAGGTGGTAGCACAACGTTCCGCCATCAAATCGGAAGTCATCGCGCTGAAGCGAAAGCGCATCGTCGACGCTGCGCGGCGTCTCTTCTACGAGAAAGGGTACGAGCGCACGACCCTGGACGACATAGCGGAGCGCTTGCAGGTCACCAAACCGTTTATCTATTCCTATTACAAGAACAAGAACGAGCTGTTGCACGAGATCGCGCATCAATGCATCAGCGAGTGTTTGGAGGCGCAGGCGCGCATTCTTTCGAGTAAATTGGCCATCCCCGAGAAGCTCTCCAAGATCGTCAAGGAAGTGGCTCAGATCATCATTATGAACCAAGCCAACACCATCATCTACCTGCGGGAAGAGATGAATTTGGACTGGGAAGTGGCGCGGAGGATTCGGGAACAGCGCAACGAGTTCGATCATCGGGTCGCGAAATTGTTGAAGGACGGCATGCGCACCGGGCTTTTTCGCGTCGTCGACGAGCGCGTCACGGCGCGATGCATCGGCGGCATCTTGGTGTGGTGCGCGCTGTGGTATCGCGACTTGGGCGTGCTTTCGGCCGACGCCATCGCGCGCCTGGTTAGCGAGAATGTGATGCGGATGGTCTCCCCCAAAGAAGGGAAAGCCACGCGAGGCTCCTAGCGTTTCCGTTTCTTCCGAAGCCGCTTCGTCAATCCCCATTTCCGACAGGATCCTTTCAAATCTGCGCTCCCACTATTCGAGAATTCAAGAGTTCACCGGCTTATGGAAGTCTCTTGCTTTTGTCTTCCCGCGCTGAGCGGACCACGGAGGCGCGGCGGCGTCAACGCCGCTTTGCTTTATTGTAGGAACAATAAAACTACTGGACAGTATATTAACAATCCTCTATATTCACCGGTGAATCGTGAACGTCGAAAGAAACTTTTTTCCGCGCATTCTTGTTGTGGAGATCACGATTCTCGGAGGCGGCCCCAAGCAAAAATCCATTCGTCGTTCTTGATGGGCGGCACATTCGTGGCGTGGCCGGGCACGGCAAAGATCCGTTGATGAGGGAGGAACTCATGGAACTGACAGGCAAGATCGTCGTCGTCACGGGAGGCGGCAACGGCATCGGCAGGGCGCTTTGCCACGCTTTTGCCGGCGCGGGCGCCAAGGCGGTGATTGTAGCGGATGTGAACGCCGAGGCGGGAGCTCGGGTGGCGCGTGAAATCGGCGGACTGGCTGTGGCAACAAACGTGGCGCGCGAGGGCGAGGTGACGCGCCTGGTAAACCAGGTGATCCGGAACTACGGCTTCATCGATTTGTTCTGTTCCAACGCGGGCCTCGGCGTCGACGGAGGCTTCGAAGCGCCGGATGCCCATTGGCAGCGCAGTTGGGAGGTCAACGTTATGGGGCACGTGTATGCGGCTCGGGCCGTCCTGCCGGCCATGTTGGCGCGCGGGGGCGGCTATTTGCTGCACACCGTTTCCGCGGCCGGTCTGCTCTCGCAGCACGGATCGGCGCCCTACTCCGTCACCAAACACGCGGCCCTGGCCTTTGCCGAATGGATTTCCATTACGTATGGGGATCAAGGCATCAAAGTCTCCGCGCTGTGCCCCATGGGAGTCCGGACGGACATGCTGTTTAAAGCGGAGTTCGGAGGAGGATCTTTTCTGTTGGACACGGCCATCGAGCCGGAGCAAGTGGCTCAGGAGACGCTGAAAGGATTAGCGGAGGGACGTTTTCTCATTCTGCCGCATCCCGACGTGGCCGAGTTCTTCCGCCGCAAAGCATCGGATTACGACCGATGGCTGCGCGGCATGCGGCGGCTTCAAGCCACCACGCAACCGCTCAAAGCCAAGCTCTCGAACGACGCCGACGCCCGGTCGTCCCAGTAAAAGCGGCGGAAAAGGAAAGGTAGCCGGGATGCTCTTCGCCATAGGCGGAGAGCATCCCGGAGGTTACATCGATCCGGATCGCGGCGACGTCCGGGATTCGCCACAGGCGGGACGAATCCCGGCTACCCGAATCTATTTTCGAAGGGGAGCCCTCATGGTCGCCGCGGCGACCGCCCAAGGGAATGAAAATGACCAAGCAGTTGAGCGAACTCGTTTTTGTCCCCGAGGAAGTCTGTGTGAAAACTCAAAAACCGAGAAAATCTCGACATCAAAAATGATTACCC
>CAZIDA010000201.1:0-6576 GCA_964537865.1 uncultured Acidobacteriota bacterium | reverse complement strand
GATCCCCCGCGGGGGATCGTGGGATCTTCCGATCAATCGCGGTAAAGCCCACGATCCTGAAAAGCGGATCGTGGCTACCAAAGCATTCCATAAATAAAGGGGCCGCAAGCGCAGACAAGAGTGTCTGCGCCACGGGAGCTTCAAACTTATCTTTGACAATTCCATTTCACTCGATTAGATTACGCTCATCTCGCAGGCAGTCTCCGGTGTTTTGCGCAAGGGGGTGGGGACGAACTTGCGCGGTCGTCATTAGAAGCTTCAATCAATTTCGAAATTTGGCTTTTTTGTATTCTGAGGATTGGCAGGGTAGCAAGCCGAAAGGCGACACAAATACCTGATCGAACTCAAAAGGAGAAACCCATGGCCAGATTCTGCACCAATTGTGGAAGTCCTATGGACGACGCAGCGCGCTTCTGTACGAACTGTGGAGCGACGGTGGGCGCGGCGCCGCAATCCGCCGGAACTCCTCCTCCACCGCCGCCGCAATATCAAGCGCCACCGCCATACCAGGCGCCGCCCAGTTATCAGCAAGCACCCAATCCGTCAGCGCCCGCGGGCGCCGGCATGCAGCAGAACGTGGCCGGATTGTTGTGTTACATCCTGGGATTCATCACCGGAATCATCTTCTTGGTGATCGAACCTCACAACAAGAACCGCTTCGTGCGATTCCACGCGTTTCAGTCGATCTTCTTTTCCGTGGCGTGGTTTATCCTGGGAATCATCGAGAACGTGATTTCCTGGTCGTTGCCGTGGTCGCTGAGTTTCATCGCCAGCCTTCTCTATCTCGTCATCGGATTGGGCGGATTTTTATTGTGGCTCTTCCTCATGTACAAGGCCTACAACAACGAGATGTTCAAGCTGCCGGTGATTGGCGACATCGCCATGAAGCAGGCGGGATAGAAGATCATCAAGTCCGTGTACTCGTGCGCATCAGCTTTTGAGTGCGATCTCAAAGATTAGGTTCTGATCACGAAACCTGCGTGCGACTCGAGGCGGCGAACCGGCTAATCGACTCGCTGCCTCGCAACGCTTTCTTGAATCTCCCCACTCCTGTCGCTATAATGACTTCGCTTTTCGAAAGAGCCTGAATTTTCTTATCGCATTCATTCTCTTTGCGAGCGGCAAGGCTCAAAGGCTTTGCCAGTTTTGAATTGAGGAGTCGAAATCCATGACCACGACAACCACATCGGCCGCCTCCGCCGGGCTTTCCAACATTGAAGCGCTCTTGGGAGACAAGGCCGGATATTTTCTCGAACACCAATGCAAGACCATTTCAAAAGACCTGTTGCATCTCCCCGGTCCCGATTTTGTCGATCGCGTTCTGATTCCGAGCGATCGTCCCGCGCCGGTGCTGCGCAGCCTGCAATCGCTTTTTCGGCATGGCCGATTGGCAGGAACCGGATATGTCTCCATCTTGCCGGTGGATCAAGGGATTGAACATTCCGCCGGCGCTTCATTTGCGCCCAATCCCATTTATTTCGACGGCGAGAACATTGTGAAGCTCGCCATCGAAGGCGGATGCAATGCGGTGGCGTCGACCTTGGGCGTGCTCGGTTCCGTCTGCCGCAAGTACGCGCACAAAATTCCCTTCATCCTGAAGATCAACCACAACGAGTTTATTTCGTATCCCAATTCTTACGACCAAATTCTTTTCGCCCGAGTGAAGCAGGCGTTTGAGATGGGAGCGGCAGCCGTCGGCGCAACGATCTATTTTGGCTCCGAGGAGTCGAAGCGGCAGATTCAAGAGATCAGCGCGGCGTTTCAGGCGGCGCACGAAATGGGCATGGCGACGATCCTGTGGTGCTATCTCCGCAATGCCGCGTTCAACAAGACCAAAGAGGGCGGCCTGGATTATCACGTGGCCGCCGATCTCACCGGACAAGCCAATCACCTCGGCGTCACCATCGAGGCGGACATCATCAAGCAGAAGCTGCCGGAGTGCAACGGCGGCTACGAAGCGCTGAAGTTCGGCAAGACCAGCAAGAAGGTGTACACGGATCTGACCACCGATCATCCCATCGATTTGACGCGCTACCAAGTAGTGAATTGCTACCTGGGACGCGCCGGGCTGATCAACTCCGGCGGCGCCAGCGCCGGGGCGAGCGATCTCGCCGAAGCCGTGAAGACCGCCGTCATCAACAAACGCGCCGGCGGCACGGGATTGATCTCGGGGCGCAAAGCATTTCAGAAACCGATGAAAGATGGCGTGACGTTGCTGAACGCGATTCAAAACGTTTACCTCTGCAAAGAAGTCACCGTAGCCTGAGTTAAGCGACATCCGAATTCCAATCGCCGGAGAGAATTTTTCTTCGGCGATTTTTTTTGGAAATGGAAGATTAGATTTGGTAGCCACGAATTCCCTGCCCTTCGAGGGATTCGTGGGCTTTTCTGTTTTTCAAATGTTGGCCATTGCCCCTTCAGGGCAATGTAATTCATTTTGATGCCATTCCCCAGGGTTGCTCCGATTTCATCGGAGCAACCCTGGGCTGTGAGACGCATCCCCTTCGGGGAAAAGTGCCGGCAGGTCTTCTACAGGAATGAAATTCACAAAATCTCTGCGTAACCCCAGCCCGCCGCGGCGGGTCTCTGCGGTGAATGAGTTTTTCAATTGAAAGAAAGGCCCGCGTGGTGGATGAGGCTTCTCCCCAGAGGCAAGAAATTTTGGTTCTATATTCCCCCTTCAGAGACATCTCCAACAGATGATGGCGTCTCACGCCCTTTTTCGATAAACTATTCAAGCAATCATTTGCAAAGCACGCGTCATGCTGTGGAACGGCAGAACTCATCTTTCTGAAGATGAACGAATCCCAGGAGAAGTGATACTCATGTCGTCGACCCAGATCGATTCCATCCTCGTTGAAAAGCGCAGTTTCAAGCCGCCCAAGAAATTTGCCGAACAGTCGCACGTGAAGAGCCTCGAAGAATATCGCCGCCTTTATCAACAATCCGTCCGCCAGCCGGAGAAGTTTTGGGCCAAGGTGGCCGAAGATCTGCACTGGTTCAAGAAGTGGAAGAAGGTGCTGGTGTGGAAGGAGCCGTTCGCGCAATGGTTCGTCGGCGGCAAGATTAACGTCAGCTACAACTGCCTGGACCGCCATCTCGACACGCCGCGCAAGAACAAAGCGGCGATCATTTGGGAAGGCGAGCCGGGCGAGCAACGAACTTTGACGTATCAGCAACTGCATCGCGAAGTCTCGAAGTTTGCGAACGCGCTGAAGTCGTTGGGCGTCGCAAAGGGCGACCGCGTGGTCATCTACATGCCGATGATTCCGGAGCTGGCGGTTGCGATGTTGGCGTGCGCGCGCATCGGAGCGACGCACACCGTCATCTTCGGCGGGTTTTCTTCGGAAGCGATCAAGGACCGGGCCAACGACGCGCAGGCCAAAGTGCTGGTGACAGCCGACGGCGGTTATCGTCGCGGCATGGAAATTCCGCTGAAGAAGAATGTCGACGGCGCGCTCAAAGACTGTCCCACCATCGAGCACGTCGTCGTGTTCAAACGCACCAGATCGGAGATTGCGATGGAGCCGGGACGCGATCATTGGTGGCACGAGCTGATGACGGTCGCGCCCGACAAGCCGTGCGATCCGGAGCCGCTCGACGCCGAACATCCGCTCTACATTCTTTACACCAGCGGCACCACCGGCAAACCCAAAGGCGTGGTGCATTCCACCGGAGGATATCTGGCGCAAGTCGCGTACACCACGAAAATGGTTTTTGATCTGAAGGAAGACGACACCTATTGGTGCACCGCCGACATCGGCTGGGTCACCGGCCACAGCTACATCGTGTACGGGCCGCTCGCCAACGGCGCCACCAGCGTCATGTACGAAGGCGCGCCGAACCATCCGGAGCCGGATCGCTTCTGGCGCATCATCGAGAAATACCGTGTGAACATTTTGTACACCGCGCCGACGGCCATTCGAGCCTTCATGCGGTGGGGCGAGCAGTGGCCCTTGAAGCACGATCTTTCGTCGCTGCGCTTGCTGGGCACGGTAGGCGAGCCCATCAATCCGGAAGCTTGGATGTGGTACTACAAAGTCATCGGCAAACAGAAGTGCCCCATCGTCGATACCTGGTGGCAGACGGAGACCGGCGCCATCATGATTTCTCCGCTCCCCGGCGCCGTGCCCACAAAGCCCGGCTCGGCGACGCTTCCGCTTCCGGGAGTGGTTTTGGACATTGTGACGCGCGAAGGAAAACCGGTGAACAAGAATCAGGGCGGGTTCCTGGTGATTCGAAAACCGTGGCCTTCGATGCTGCGAACGGTTTATCGCGACGACGAGCGCTACAAGCGGCAATACTGGAGTGAAGTCCCCGGATGTTATTTCACCGCCGATGCGGCGCGCCGCGATGAGGACGGATACATTTGGTTGATGGGGCGCGTCGACGACGTCATCAACGTCGCCGGACACCGACTCGGGACCATGGAAGTGGAGAGCGCGCTCGTCTCTCACGCCAAGGTGGCGGAAGCGAGCGTCGTGGCGCGACCGGATGAAATCAAGGGCCAGGCGATTTGCGCGTTCGTCACGCTGAAGGGCGGCATTGCGCCCAGCGTGGAGCTGCGGGAAGAATTGCGGGAGCATGTCTCACAAGAGATCGGCGCGCTGGCGAGACCGGATGACATCCGCTTCACCGAGGCCCTTCCGAAAACCCGCAGCGGCAAGATCATGCGCCGCCTGCTGCGCGAACTCGCCACCAGCGGACGCGTCGCCGGTGACACCACGACGTTGGAAGATTTTTCAGTGCTGGAAAAATTGCGAACCGGATCGGAAGAGTAGCTGGGAGCTGGCAGATGTCAGCAGTCAGCATTCAGCTAAAAACTGGCACGAACAAGACACAATACGCAGAGCACGAGGTGTTCAGAAGGATGATATTCGGAGATTCATTTCGAGGTGCTCATCAATGCATCGCGCTGGTTGCCAAGGCGAAGCCTCTGTCGCCCGGGGCTTGCCGCTCTTACGCTGTCGGCTCCTTCAACGTCCAGCCTCAGAAAGGTACACAGATTTTTCTCTCGAGATGTTCACGCTGAACTGCGCCCAGCTCCGGAGGAGCGGAAGAGAGTAGCCCGGCGCGTAAGCGCCGGGGACTGACCGAGTAGTATTGGCAAGCCCCGGAGGGGCGGCTGATTCCTCGTATCAAGACTCATTCGGATGCGTCGCTGAATGTTGCATCATGAGTTCCGCACGTCACTCTTGTAGGCGCATGAAGGGCCGTGGACCGGGTCTACTGCGAACTACTCTTCATTTGACGTCCGAACGCTGATTACTGAATTCTGATGGCTGATCGCTGACGGCTGAGTGCTGATAGCTGTCCGCTTCTCAAATCACCCTCCATCCCATGGCCGTATCGCGGCGCGCGTTGAGGCGGTCCTTGTCGTACATCAAACTCACATCGACGGAGCGCACCTGTCCCGCTACGGTGTCGATCGGCTTGGAGGTGATCTTTCCATTTTCGACGGCAACCATGTGGCCGAATTTCTTGTTGATCACCAGATTGACGGCGGTGATGCCAAACATGAATCCCATCTTCACGTCGAACGCCGAGGGAGCGCCGCCGCGCTGCAAGTAGCCGAGCTTTTCACTGAAGGCGTCGAGCCCGGTGCGCTTCTTGATTTCGTCGGCCAGATGCTCGCCGACCCCGCCGAGATTGACGTGCCCAAAGTTGTCGACCTCTCGCCGCCGCGCCACAATCTGTCCGCCCTTCTCCTTGGCGCCTTCCGCGACCACGATCAGCGTGTATCGGGACTTTTGCGTCTTGCGCCGATTGATGAGATCGCAAAGATAATTGAGATCAAACTCGTACTCCGGAATCAAAATGAAGTGAGCGCTGGAAACGATTCCACCGGACATCGCCAGAAAACCGGCGTGCCGCCCCATGACTTCAATCACCGCCACCTTGCGATGCGAACCCGCCACCGTGCGCGCGTGATCGATGAGCGCTTTGATGTTGTTCACGGCGCTGTCGAAGCCCAGCGAATAATCTGTCCCCGGTAAATCCAAATCGATGGTCTTGGGAATTCCGACGCAGGGAACGCCTTTTTGAGACAGACGATTTGCGACGCCCAGTGTGTCCTCGCCGCCCATGGCAATCAGCGCGTCCAAGCCGAGCGCCTGAAAATTCTTGACGGCCACATCCGAACGGTCCATCGTCTCGCCTTTTTCGTTCTTCACCGCGAAGGGATTGGTGCGCGAAGTGCCGATATAAGTGCCGCCGTCGCGATCGATTCTGCGAACCGAGGGGACGGTCAAAGGAAGAATATAGTGCTCGTCATCCAGTCCCCTCTGGGAATCGAGCATCATCAAGCTCTCCCATCCCTCCTTCAGACCGTAAACCTCCAACTCATTGCCGAATTTCTCGCGCACATGGCGCGAGATGGCGCCATAGACGACCCACTTGATGGCCGCATTCAATCCTGGGGCGTCGCCTCCGCCCGTCACCACTCCAATCCGCTTCATAATGGCTCCTTCTCGATTTGACAATTCCAAAAATTCGCCGGCTGCGATCTCCTGAGACGCGCGTTCGATTCACTATCGAGACCGTTTGACTCAAGTCGCGCGCCGCGACGCTCAACTC